>NZ_DATMRX010000337.1:0-7130 GCF_035565855.1 Pseudorhodoplanes sp. | reverse complement strand
ACGACGCGCCCCGATCTCGTGCTGTGCGACATCGACCTGCCCGACGTATCGGGCATCGAGATTCTGACGCGCATCCGGAACGGCGGATTGTTGCCGATTGGCGTGCCGTTCATCTTCCTGACCGCCTATTCGCAGCGCTCCTATCAGCTTCAGGCGCGGCAGCTCGGTTGTGACGATTATGTCGTCAAGCCGATCGATTTCGAATTGCTGATCGCGATCATCCGGCATCGGCTGTCGGCAGCCTCCGAGAGGAGCGGCAGCCAGAGCACGGGGTTGCGGTTGACGGATCGGGAAAGTCAGGTCCTGACCTGGGTCGCGCGCGGCAAGTCGTCGGCGGATATCGCCACGATCCTGACCATCAGCGAGCGCACGGTGAATTTCCATCTGGACAACGCGATGCGCAAGGCAGGGGTTGCGACGAGGGTCCAGGCCGCCGTCAAGTGCGCCATGCTGGGGTTGATCGAGCCCTGAACCTGTCAACCTTGACAGGTATCGGCGGCGTTTGACGCCCAGCCAAATTGCCGGTCTCCTCACAGTGAGACTAAGGCCAATGTCCTCGCTTCCATTGATGTGCGTTTACGCGGTCGTTTCCGTCCTGCTTCAGGCGGCGGCAATTGGAGTTGTGTTCCTGCTCGAGCCGATGATCGGCGGCTGGACCGGCTCCGCGTTCATGGCGTTGTTCCTGCTGGTCTTTTGGCTGGCTTGGGCGATTTCGGTACGGCTGACCGCGCCGCGGAGCTCCAGCGCCCCGCAGGCGACGCACGCGTAACAGGCGTTCGATCAGCTTTGCGTGAGCGGGGAGGCTAGGCTGCGCTCTCCCTCCCCCACAGCCGCGCGGAGGCGATATCTGCGCCTTCGCGCAACGACTTGAGCTTTTTCCATACGACGGAGCCAGCCACCCATTCGCGCCCCGCAAAGGTGCCGAAGCCGCAATCGGTCGAGGCGATGACGCGCTCGCGATCGCCAACCACGGCGACCGCTTCGATGATCCGGCGCGCCACCACTTCCGGATGCTCGACGAAATTCGACGTCGATTCGATCACCCCCGGAATGAGGATCAGGTCTTTCGGCCAGCCGGCGCGCTTGATCGCCTCGTATTCGTGGGCATGACGCGGATTGGCGAACTCGATCGTCAGCGCACCGGCCTGCGTCTGGTACAGGATCGGCAGGATCGATCCAAGCGGCACGTCATATTCGTGCGGGCCGTCCCAATTGCCCCAGCACACATGCAGCCGCCAGCGATCGCGCGGGATACCATCCAGCGCCTTGTTGATCGCGTGCAGATGCAGCTCGCACATTTTCAGGAAGTCGCTGTCGGACAGGTCCTGAAACGTCATGGTGCGCTCCATCGCAAGATCAGGCGCATCGATTTGCAGGATCAGGCCGGCATCGTGGATCGCCCTGTATTCGTGGCGGAGTTCGCGGGCCAGCGCGTCGAGATAGGCCTCGTGGCTGTCGTAGAACGCATTCTGCAGCGTCGTCGCGACAATGCCCGGTGACGGCGCCGTCGCGAATTCCTCGGCGAAGGTCCCCGCTGGTGCACAGCGGCGGAAGCGCCCGATCTCGTCCTTGATCTGCGACAGGTCCTGGTACTTCACATCGGCTTGCGCCTGCGGTGCGTTGGAAATCTTTCCGCGCTTTGGAAAGCGGCGCAGGAACTGATCGATCAGTTCGGGCGTCTCCGCGAAATCCTTGCCGACCTTCCGCTTGGACTCACCGGCAAATCCCGACATCCGTTCCGGGATATAGGTCTGGAAGCCGACGCGCTGCTGTTCGCCGTCATTGCCGATGTCGATGCCCGCCGCCTTCTGCCGGGCCACCACATCGCTGACCGCCCTGTCCATCTCGGACGTCAGCAGCGCCTTGTCGATCGCCTCGCCCGCCTCGCGCCTGATCAGGAGGTCGGTCAGGCTCCCGTTGCGCGGCAGGCTTCCGACATGTGTCGTGAGAATGCGGTCGCTGCTGGTCAACATGTCGTCCTCCCCGTGTTTTGCGTTGGCGACCGCCTAGCACGGGCCGGGCACTTTCCAAAAAATGCAGACGTGGCAGGACCTTGAGCGTAGTGTCGGTTCGGGAATTGACGGGTCAAACCCGACATGCATTATAGTTCATGTTTGGAACGGGCCGAACATGACCCGTTCGGCAAAAGAACAAGAACACGACAAGCGGGACGGAGATGGCTCAAGCTGCAGCAGCGGCGTCCTCTGGACGCAACGATATGGCGGGTACTCCCAATCGGCCGGAAATCCCGCGCGATTACAATTTCGCCGCTGACATCCTCGCGACCAATCTGGCCGCCGGCCGTGCCGGCAAGCCGGCTTTCATCGACGCCAATGGCGCATGGACCTACGGCCAGCTTGCCGATCGCGTCGCCCGCTTCGGCGCAATGCTGCGTGCCAAGGGGATTCGCCGCGAAGAGCGCATCCTGATCTGCCTGCTCGACACTATCGACTGGCCGACCGCCTTTCTCGGCGCGCTCAAGGCGGGTGTCGTCGCCATTCCGGTCAACACGCTGATGACCGAAGGCGACTACGAATTCATGCTGACCGACAGCCGCGCCCGCATGCTCGTGGTGTCGGAAGCGCTGTATCCGAAATTCGCCGGAATCATCGCCAAGGCGCCCGAGCTTGCGCATGTCGTGGTGTCGGGCACCAATGCGCATGGCCATGACCGCTTCGAGGATCTGATCGCTGCGGCGGACCCCGAAGACTACACGGCGCCGACGACGCGCGACGACATCGCGTTCTGGCTCTACACCTCGGGCTCGACCGGCAAGCCGAAAGGTGCGGTGCATGTTCATGCCAGTCTGAAGCTCACCAACGATCTTTACGCGGCGCCGACGCTCGGCATCCGCGAGAGCGACGTCTGCTATTCGGTCGCCAAGCTGTTCTTCGCCTACGGGCTCGGCAATGCGCTGACCTTCCCGATGTCGGCCGGCGCAACCACCGTCTTGCTGGCCGATCGGCCGACGCCGGACGGCGTGGCCGCGCTCTTACGCAAACATCCGGTCACGGTGTTCTATGGCGTGCCGACCTTCTATGCGGCATTCCTCGCCAGCGAGAACATGCCGACCGGTGCCGAGACGAAATTCCGCCGCTGCGTGTCCGCAGGTGAAGCCTTGCCGGCCGATGTCGGCAAACGCTGGAGCGAGAAATACGGCTGCGACATTCTCGACGGCATCGGCTCGACCGAGATGCTGCACATCTTCCTGTCCAACGCGCCCGGCGCTACCAGGTACGGCACGACCGGCAAACCGGTTCCGGGCTACACGTTGAGACTGATCGACGAGCACGGTCACGACGTGCCCAAGGGCGAAATGGGCGAGCTCATCATCAACGGCCCCACCTCCGCGGTGATGTACTGGAACAACCGCGCGCAGTCGCGCCGCACCTTCATGGGCGAATGGACGCGCTCCGGCGACAAGTATCTGCAGGACGAGGAGGGCTATTACGTCTATTGCGGGCGCAATGACGACATGCTGAAGGTCTCCGGCCTCTACGTGTCGCCGTTCGAGGTCGAGGCCGCGCTGCAAAGCCATGCTGACGTTCTGGAATGCGCGGTGGTCGCCTGGCTCGACGGCGACGGGCTGATCAAGCCCAAGGCCTTCATCGTGCTGAAGGACCACGGCAAGGCCTGCGACGGTCTTGCGCGAACGTTGCAGGATCACGTCAAGACGATGCTCGCGCCGTTCAAATATCCCCGCTGGATCGAATTCCGCGCCGATTTGCCGAAGACAGCGACCGGCAAGATCCAGCGCTTCCGTCTGCGCGCGGAAGCGTCCGGCGGATGAAAGTCCTCGGGTTTGCCCAATGCCTTTAGCCGCAGCGCCCTGCGGCGCGCTGGGGCTTCCGGTATGCGGAACGGTTCAATAGTATGGCCGCGAGTGGGCGGCCCAAAAGTCAACGGAGGAACTACAGTATGAAAAAATCACTGATGGCAGCCGGCGCGGCGCTCGTGCTCGCTGCGGGGCCGGCCATGGCCCAGCAAGACAAGCCGATCAAGATCGGCTTTGTTTCGACCTTCAGCGGCCCGACCGCGGTGATCGGAAACGACATGCGCAACTCCTTCGAGCTGGCGCTCGATCACCTGGGCCGCAAGATGGGTGGCCGTCCGGTCGAAGTCATCTACGAAGACGACATGCAGAAGCCCGATATCGGCAAACAGAAGACCGAGAAGCTGCTGCAGTCCGACAAGGTGGATTTCATCGCCGGCTATATCTGGTCGAACGTTCTGCTGGCGTCACTGAAGCCGGTGGTGGATTCGCAGACCTTCCTGATCAGCGCCAATGCCGGCCCCTCGCAGATCGCAGGTGAACTCTGCTCGCCGTTCTTCTTCTCGACCTCCTGGCAGAACGACCAGACGCCGCAGGCCGTCGGCGAATACATGAATCAGAAGGGTGTGAAGTCGGTCTATCTGATCGGTCCGAACTATGCCGCGGGCAAGGACATGCTGTCCGGTCTTGCCTCTACTTTCAAAGGCAAGGTGGTCGGCCAGGATCTGACCAAGTGGCCGGATCAGCTCGACTTCTCCGCCGAATTGTCGAAGGCGCGCGCCGCCAATCCGGACGCCGTGTTCGTGTTCTATCCGGGCGCTTCCGGCGTGCAGTTCCTGACCCAATACGCGCAGGCCGGACTGAAGGGGAAGATCCCGCTCTATACCGCCTTCACCGTGGACGAGCTGTCGCTGCCGCTGCAGAAGGAACTCGCTCTCGGCGTACCGGGTGCCCAGCAATGGGTGCACGACCTGCCCAACGAGCAGAACAAGCGGTTTGTCGCCGACTATCGCAAGAAGTATCCGGGTCTTCGTCCGACCTACTACGGTGCGCAGGCCTATGACGCCGCACAGCTGATCAACAGCGCGGTGGTTGCAGTGAACGGCGACCTCTCCAAGAAGGACGCCATGCGCGACGCGATGCGCAAGGTCAACTTCAACTCGGTGCGCGGTTCCTACAAGTACGGCAACAACCACTTCCCGGTCCAGAATTTCTATCTGCAGGACGTGGTGAAGGGCGAGGACAAGGACTTCCCGCTTTCGCTCAAGACCGTCGCCACCATCGTGAAGGACAGCCAGGACCGCTTTCACGACCGGTGCCCGATGAAGTGGTGATCTGACGCGCTTCGCCGGACAGTGGTGCGGGACCGCTGTCCGGCCCTTGTTACCGATTGACTCCGCGTCCTGACGCGGGGCATTCCGAATGGCCGTGTGGTGGGGGCGGCGCATTCCATGCTCCTTTTCGTCGAACAGTCTTTGAACGGGTTGCAGTTCGGTTTGCTGCTGTTTCTGCTTGCAGCCGGGCTGACGCTCGTGTTCGGGATCATGGACCTCGTCAATCTCGCCCACGGGTCGCTCTACATGATCGGGGCGTATTTCGCCGCGACCTTTGCCGCGCTGACCGGCAGCTTCGTATTCGCGGTTTTGCTCGCGCTGGTTGCGACGCTCGTCGTCGGCATGGCTGTCGAGGTGATCGCGCTGCGCAGGCTCTATGGGCGCGACCATCTCGATCATGTGCTGGGGACGTTCGGCCTCCTCCTGTTCTTCAACGAATTCGTCCGCCTGGTCTGGGGGCCCGCCGGATTGAGCCTGCCGCTGCCGGCCTGGCTGAATACCAGCTTCCAGATTTTCCCCGGCGTCTATTATCCGACCTATCGCCTGATGATCATCGCCGTCGCGCTCGGCGTGGCGCTGCTGCTCTACCTCGTGGTGATGCGGACGCGCGTCGGCATGCTGATCCGCGCCGGCGCCTCCAACCGCGAAATGATCGGTGCGCTCGGCATCAACATCAAGCTGCTCTACACCTTCGTCTTCGGCATGGGCGCGGCGCTCGCCGGTCTCGCCGGCATGATGCAGGCGCCGATCCTCACCGTGCAGATCGGCATGGGCGAGAACATCCTGATCCTCGCCTTTGTCGTCATCATCATCGGCGGCATCGGTTCGATTCGCGGCGCCTTCATCGCCTCGATCCTGGTCGGGATGATCGATACCGTCGGCCGCGCCTTCCTTCCGGACGTGCTGAAGCTGTTCCTGTCGAATGCCGCGGCCTCGACCGCGGGCCCGGCCTTGTCCTCGATGCTGATCTATCTGGTGATGGCGGTGATCCTCGTCTGGCGGCCGGAAGGTCTGTTCCCGGCGGCGAGCAAATGAAGGCGCTTACGGTCCGCAACATCGTCGTCGGCGCGCTGCTGGTATTCCTCGCGCTGGTCCCGGTCTATTCGCAGATGACCGGAAACCTGTTCCTGATGACGCTGTTCACCCGCATCGTGATCCTCGCGATCGCGGCGGTCAGCCTCAACCTCATCATGGGTTTCGGCGGCATGGTCAGTTTCGGCCATGCCGCGTTTCTCGGCATCGCCGGCTATGCGGTCGGAATCCTCGCGCACGAGGGCATCAATTCCGGCTTCATCCAATGGCCGGTGGCGCTGATCGCCTGCGCGCTGTTCGCGCTCGCGACCGGCGCGCTGTCGCTGCGAACCCGCGGCGTCTACTTCATCATGATCACGCTCGCTTTCGCGCAGATGATCTACTATGTCGGCGTCAGCCTCGATCGCTACGGTGCCGACGACGGGCTCACGATCTACCGCCGCAGCGATTTCGCCGGGCTGATCAATCTCTCGAACAAGACGACATTCTACTACGTCTGCTTCATTTGCCTTGTCGGCACCTGCTACCTGGTCTGGCGCATCGTGAATTCGCGGTTCGGACTTGCCATTCAGGGCGCCCGGTCCAACGAACGCCGGATGCGTGCGATCGGCTTTCCGACCTACCGCTACCGCCTCACCTGTTACGTGATCGCGGGCGTGCTGTGTGGCCTGTCCGGCATCCTTCTCGCCAACCACACCGACTTCATCAGCCCGGCCGTGATGCACTGGACCCGCTCGGGCGACCTGATCGTCATGGCGGTTCTGGGTGGCATGGGCTCGGTGCTGGGGCCGGTGATGGGCGCGGTCGCGCTTCTTGTGCTGGAGGAGTGGCTGCCGCACGCAATCTCTGTTGTGGGCGAGTTCGTCACCGGCAGGCCAGTGGTTGCGGCGAAGGAATATTGGGCGCTGATTCTCGGGCCGATGCTGCTTCTGGTCGTGCTGTTCGCACGTGGCGGCATCGACGGGCTGCTGGAGAAGATTCGCCGTGGCTGA
>NZ_DATMRX010000336.1:0-10616 GCF_035565855.1 Pseudorhodoplanes sp. | reverse complement strand
TGGCGCTCGGGCGCGACGCCTTCGCGCCGCTCAACGATTTCCCGGAAGCCAAGGCGTTCTGGTGGCCGCGCTTCGAGCGCATCGCGCGCTGGTTCATCGATTGGGAAATCGAGCGTCGTCGCAACGTGCAGTCGGTCTATGCGGAAGTTCAGGGCGAATTGCAGGTGACGCCCGACTTCATGCTGACCGCGCGGGCCGACCGGATCGAATTGCTGAACGACGGCAGCTTCGCGGTGCTGGACTACAAGACCGGACGGCCGCCATCGAAAAAGGAAGTGCAGGTCGGCTTTGCACCGCAACTGACGTTGCAAGCCTCGATCCTGCGGCACGGCGAATTTGAAAAACTGCCGAAAGGCGGCTCGCTCTCCGAACTGCTGTATCTGCGCCTCAGCGGCGGCGATCCCGGTGGCGAGAAGGCGCCGCGTGAATTCGACGGCCTGACGGTCGACGATGCCGCGGACCGCGCGCTGAAAAAGCTTCAAGAACTCGCGGTCACCTTTGCTGCCGAGGATACGCCGTATCGATCATTCTGGCGGCCGCAATGGGTCGGCCGCACTTACGGCGACTACGATCATCTCGCTCGCGTTCGTGAATGGTCGGCGACCGGCGGCGAAGTCGACCCGGATATTCCGGCATGAGCGCACGCAATTCCGCCAGTCGCGAGCTGCCCGAGCGCGTGCTCAAGCCGCAATTCACGGCGTCCGACCCTGCCGTATCGGCCTGGGCATCCGCCAATGCCGGCTCAGGCAAGACCCACGTACTGACCCAGCGCGTCATCAAGCTGCTGCTGCGCGGCGAAGACCCGGCAAAGATCCTCTGCATCACCTTCACCAAGGCCGCGGCGGCGACCATGGCGGCGCGCGTCTTCAATACGCTCTCGGCCTGGACCGCGCTTGACGATGACGGGCTCGACAAGGCGATCCGTGACATCGGGTTTGTCCCGGACGAAAAATTGCGGACGCGAGCGCGCCGCTTGTTTGCGCTGGCGCTGGAGACGCCGGGCGGTCTGAAAGTGCAGACCATCCACGCTTTCTGCACGAGCCTGCTGCATCAGTTTCCGTTCGAGGCCGATGCTGGTGCAGGCTTCGAGGTGCTGGACGATGCGACGCAAACCCAGCTGCTCGACAAGCTCACGCTCGAAGTGATGCTCGAAGGCGCCGCGCAGCCGGGCTCCGCAATCGGCAGGGCGCTTGCGGACGCAATCAAGGCCGCCGCCGACGCCACTTTCCTCGAATTGATCAAGGAAGCCGTCGGTGAACGCGACCGAATCGAGCAATGGATCGCACGGACCGGTTCGGTCGACGCTGCGATCGCGGAATTGTCCGCGGCGCTGGGCGTCGGCCCGCACGACAGCGTGGACGCGATCGAGGACCGCTTGCTGTCGGAAGCCGAATTCGACTGCGCGCAATGGCATGACCTTGCCGAGGTTCTCCACGCCGGCGGCAAGACCTATGCCGAACAGGCTCGTGCGCTGAAGGCGGCTCTGACTGCGCCAAGCACGGCGCAGCGCGATGCCTATCTGCAGATTTTCTGCACCAAGGAGCGCAAAGCGCGCAGGAACCTCGTCAGCAAGGCGCTGCGGAACGTGCATCCCGAATGGGCGGAGTGTCTCGAGCGTGAACAAACGCGCGTCTGCGCCCTGCTCGATACCTTGCGCGCCGCGGAGTGCCGTGATCGCACGCGCGCGCTGATCACCGTGGCTCACGAGGTGATCGTGCGCTACCGACGCGAAAAGACGCGGCGCGGCCTCCTGGATTATGACGATCTGATCGATCGCACGCTGGCGCTGTTCCAGCGCACCTCGGCCGCGTGGGTGCTCTACAAGCTCGATCTCGGGATCAATCATCTGCTGCTCGACGAAGCGCAAGACACGAGCCCCAAGCAATGGGAGATCATCCGCACGCTCGTCTCCGAATTCACCGCGGGCGCCGGTGCGCGAAGCCACAGGCGGACAATGTTCGCGGTCGGCGACGACAAGCAGTCGATCTTCTCCTTCCAGGGCGCCGCGCCGGAGAAATTCGGCGCAATGCGGGAAGACTTCGAGCGCGACTTCAAGGCAGCGAGGCTCGAATGGCGCAATGTCCGCCTGCTGACCTCGTTCCGTTCCGGTGAGGTCGTGCTCAAGGCCGTCGACCTGGTCTTCGCGCAAGAAGCTGCCTACGCGGCGCTGTCGTCCGACAAGACGCCGACGGTACATGAATCCTTGCCCGGCAAATTGCCCGGTCACGTCGATATCTGGCCGCTGGTGCTGCCGACGGAAAAGGACGACATCGAAGGATGGGACGCTCCATTCGATGAGAAAAGCGAGAGCAGCACTCAGGTTCGCCTCGCCAGAAAGATCGCGACGCATGTGCGGCTCTGGCAGGACAAAGGCACCAAGCCCGGCGATGTCCTGATCCTGGTGCGTCAGCGCGGCCCGTTATTCGAGGCCATCATCCGGTCATTGAAGGCCGCCGGCATTCAGGTCGCGGGCGCCGACCGCATGGTGCTGCTCGACCATATCGCGGTGATGGACCTGATCGCGCTCGCCGACGCATTGCTGCTGCCGGAAGACGATCTCGCGCTCGCATCCGTCTTGAAGAGCCCGATCTTCGGCCTGAGCGAGGATGATCTGTTCGAGATCGCGCACGATCGCGGCCGCGATTCGCTACGCAGGGCGCTGACCAGAAAGGCCGAACGATTCAGCGAAGCCGCGGCGCGCCTGCAGCAATTGACGGACGCCGCGTCGCGCGACAGCCCGTTCACGTTCTATGCACAGCTTCTCGGAGCGGGCGGCGCGCGCAAGCGCTTCCTCGCGCGGCTCGGCCCGGAAGCCAATGACGCGCTCGACGAATTCCTCAATCTCGCACTGGAATATGAACGGCGCGAAATTCCATCGCTCCAGGGCTTTGTCGCGTGGCTCCGCGCGGCCAATGCAGAGGTGAAGCGCGACATGGAAATCACGCGCGACGAGGTCCGCGTGATGACCGTCCATGGCGCCAAGGGCCTCGAGGCGCATACCGTGATCCTCGCCGACACGACGACGCGGCCGCAAGGCTACAAGCCTCCGCGACTTGTGGAGGTTACGCTGAATGATGGGGCCGGTCTCGTCTGGGCGAAGTCGCAGGACACCGACCCACCGCTCGTGGCAAGCGCACGCGTGGCGGCGAATAACGCCAGTATCGAGGAATACAAGCGGCTTCTCTACGTCGCGATGACGCGCGCCGAGCAGCGGCTCGTCATCTGCGGCACGGCGTCGGGCGTCCGCAGAGACCGCACGCCGATCATCCCGGATCAATGCTGGTATCAGTTGATCGAACGTGCGCTGGTCGGCCCCGATGCGGACACCATCGAAATGGCGTCCGAGGACGGCGAGGGCACGATCTGGCGATTGCGGAAGGACGTGTTCGATTTTCCGACGCACACCGAAGAGGCCGTAGCGCAAACGGAGTTACCGTTGCCCGGTTGGATCGACAAGCCCGCCACGGCCGAGCCGCCGCGCGCGGTTGCGATCACACCGTCGGATGCAGACGACGAGGAATGGAAGCGCGGGACCGGGGAAAGCGAGCGCGAAGAGGCGCTGGAGCGCGGCCGTCTGCTGCATCGCCTGATTCAGTCCTTGCCCGATCTTCCGCCGGAACGCCGAGCGGCCGCGGCGGAGGATTATCTTCGCCGCAACCGCCAAAAGCTCTCGGCAGACCAATGCGCGGCCATCGCAGCGCAGGTCCTCGCCATTCTTGACGATGCGCAATTCGCGCCGCTCTTCGCGGCCGGCAGCCGGAGCGAGGTCCCCGTGATCGGCAGGCTGGAACGACAGGGTCTCGCGCCCTATTCCGTGACCGGCGTGATCGACCGCCTGGCAGTGACCGATACGGAGGTCTTGATCGCCGATTACAAGACGAACCGGCCGCCGCCCACCGCGCTCGAGGATGTTCCGCGCGCCTACCGGCGCCAGCTGGCGCTGTATCGCGCCTTGCTGCAACGAATTTACCCTGGCCGGACCGTGCGCGCGGCCCTGATCTGGACCGAAAATGCGACCCTGATGGAGCTCCCGCACGCGGCGCTGAACGCGGAACTCGCACAGGTGATCGGCGGTTGAGCGAGGCCCCTCTGTCAAGACCGCCCGCCTCATCGTGACTGCAAGGCCGGGCCGCATTTCTGCCGGATCAGGCGCGGCCGATGCAGGCTTGACCCAGGCAGGGGCGGTTCATAGTTTCATGGACGAATTTCTGACATTCCTGCGATTCGAAAGGTGCAATATGGCCGTTGGAAAGGTGTCGGACGCGACTTTCGAGGCCGAAGTCTTGAAGGCCAGCGGCCCCGTCGTCGTCGATTTCTGGGCGGAATGGTGCGGCCCCTGCCGCATGATCGCCCCGGCTCTGGACGAGATCCAGAATGCGCTCGGCGAGAAGGTCAAGATCGTGAAGCTCAATGTCGACGAGAATCCCGGCATCGCGTCGAAATACGGGATCATGTCGATCCCGACGCTGATGATCTTCAAGAACGGCGAGCTCGCTTCGCGCCAGGTCGGCGCGGCGCCGAAGGCCAAGCTCGAACAATGGATCAACGCGGCCGTCTAGGCCGCGCTGTCCCAACACCTGTACAAACAGCCGGCCGCGAGGCCGGCTGTTTGCTTTTTAGACCGCTCGGTCGCGCCGCGCCTCGCGGCGACCTTACTGCGCCTTGATGTTGAGCGACTTGATAATGTCGCCCCAGCGCTTGGTCTCCGCCTCGGTGAATTGGGCGAGTTCCTGCGGCGTCGATGTGCGCACTTCGAAGCCCAACGCCTCGAACTTGTCCTTGAACGCCGGCGAGTTGACGATCGTCACCAGCTCCTTGTGCAGGCGGTCGATCACCGGCTGCGGCGTTCCGGCCTTTGTGTATAGGCCGGTCCAGATTGACGAGGTGACGCCGGGATAACCGAGTTCCGCCATCGTCGGCACATCGGGGATCTGCTTCAATCGCTTGTCGTTCATCACTGCAATGGCGCGCAGCTTGCCCGATTGCAGAAAGCTCAGCACGTCGGAAATCGACGGAAACATCACGTCGAGCTGACCGCCCAGCATGTCGTTCAGTGCCGGGCCCTGACCGCGATAAGGCACGTGCACCATCTGCGTGCCGGTCGCGCGTTTGAACAATTCGCCGCCGAGATGGGTCGGTGAGCCGGTGCCGGACGATCCGAAATTCGACTTGTCACCCGCGGCCTTGAGCTGCGCGATCATGTCCTTGAACGACGCATCCTTCATCTTCGGGCTCGGCACCACGACCTGGGGATAGATCGTCACCATCGTCAATGGCGCGAAGTCCTTCACCGGGTCATAGGGCAGCTTGTCGTAAAGCGAGACATTGCTCGCATGCGTGCCGGTGGTCGCCATGAACAGCGTGTAGCCATCCGGCTGCGCGCGCGCGGCCTCGGCGGCACCGATATTGCCGCCGGCGCCCGGCTTGTTTTCGATCACCACCGCCTGCCCGAGCGCCTTCGACAATTCGTCGGCGATCACCCGTGTCTGCGTATCGGCGCTGCCTCCGGCCGGGAACGGAACGACGATGCGCAGCGGCTTGGTTGGCCAGTCCTGCGCCATCGCGACACCAGCGGACACCGCGAGGATCGCCCCGGCGATGGCCATACGAAAGATTTTCATGATTTTGCTGCTCCGCTGAAGAAGTCGATGACCAGGCTGTTGAAGAGATCGGGCTCGGTCCGTGAAAGCGCGTGTCCGCCTTGTGCCACGAAATGCGTGTGTGCTGCCGGCATATGCCGCGCGAATTCCTCCGAGAAGTAGCGCGGCGTCAGGATGTCGTCATCCGCGCACAGAATGAGCGTCGGGATCGCGATGCGGTGCAATTCGGAGCGCCTGTCAAATGCCAGAATGGCATCGAGCCGGCTGGCCTGAACCGCAGGCTCGCCGAGTTGCGCTGCGGCCTGCGCCTCCGCCTCGCGCAACGCGGCGTCATTGGCATTGATCCAATACGGCGGATAGAGCAGGAGCGAGGTATATTTGCCGTAGGCTTCGGCACCGAGCTCGGCATGAATGAGGCTACGCAAGCCGAGAATACGATGCCGATAGGGATCGCCATGCGTCGTGCTTGAATAGATCATCATCGACGACAGACGGTCCGGATAATCGAGCGCGGTCGCGACACCGATCGCACCCCCGGTCGAATGACCGAGATAATGCGCGGACTTCAGCCCGGCTGCGTCCATCACCGCCACAAGATCGGCAGACATCTGCTCGATCGATTCGACCGGGATGCGCGATGATTTGCCGGTGCCGCGCTGATCGAACAGATAGAGCGTGAAATGTTTCTCCAGAACGGCCCGGTTCGGCTGCCAGTACCCCATCACGCCGCCGAGACCCGCCGCCAGGATCAGCGGCGGACCTTCTCCGGTGCTTTCCCAGTAAAGGTCGGCACCATCACGATGCGCAAACGGCATTTCTCAACGCCCGACATGCGCGATCGACGAAATTTCGACCAGGAATTCCGGCCGGACCAGATCGGCGCGGATGCAATAACGCGCCGGTGGCTGGCTCGGGAAATATTCGCGATAGACCTCATTCATCGCAGCGTAATCGGCGAGATCCTTGAGGAAGATCGAATTGAACGTGATATCGGCCATGGTGCCGCCGGCGGTTTCGATGACCGATTTGATCGCTTCGAGCACGCAGCGGGTTTGCGCTTTCACATCGCCGATGCCGACGGTCTTGCCGTCCTTGTCCATCGCCAGCATGCCCGAAACATAGACGACGCCGTCGGCCTTGGTGCCCGGAGAATACGGCGCGAGAGGCGGCGGCGAACCGGCGGGAACGATGATCTCTTTCGGCATTTTCAGTTCTCCAGATTGGCCGCGCGTGCGCGGCATTTTTTGCAAATTCGATGCCAGTCAAATGGCGCTAGGCCGGGGGCGTGCCGTTGCGCCTCAGCACATCGCCCGCGAGATAAAGCGAACCGCCGATCAGGATGCGCGGCGGCGGATCGAGCGCCATCGTCGTCACAGCCGCGAGCGCAGCTTCGACATCCGCTGCGGTTTCGGCGGGGACGCCAAGATTGTTCGCGGCATCCGCGATCTGTTTCGGTGCGAGACTGCGCTCGGCATCGGGGACCGGGACCGCGTAGAGCCGCCGCGCGAGGCCGCTGAAGGAGCGGAGATAGCCTTCGAAATCCTTCGTGCCGAGCATGCCGATGATCATCACCAGCGGCTTCGGCGCGCGTTCCTCGAGGTCGGCCAGCGCCACCGATACCGCCCGTCCTCCATCCGGATTGTGACCGCCATCGAGCCATATCTCGCTGCCGGGTGGCGCCAGGGTGACCAGCTTCCCCTGCGTCAGGCGCTGCATGCGCGCCGGCCACTCGGCCTTGATCAGGCCGGCTTCATAGGCGGCCGCCGGAATTTTCAGACCCGACGCGCGCAAAGCCGCAACCGCAATCCCCGCATTGACGAATTGATGCCGCCCGATCAGCTTCGGTGCGGGCAGATCGAGCAGCCCGTCGTCGTCCTGATAGACGAGGCGGCGATGCTCCTCGCTGATATTCCATTGCTCGCCAGCAATCAGAAGCGGCGCGCGTAGCCGCTCGGCGGCACGTTCAATCACCGCGAGCGCCTCCGGCATCTGTGGTCCGATGACGGCCCGCACGCCGCGTTTGAGGATGCCGGCTTTCTCGGCGGCGACGCTCTCGATCGTATCGCCGAGATATTCGGCGTGATCGAGCGACACCGGCGTAATCACGCTGAGCAGCGGCGCGTCCACGACATTCGTAGCGTCAAGCCGACCGCCCAGGCCCACTTCAAGCAGCAGCACGTCCGCCGGGTTTCGCGAGAACAACAGCATGCCGGCCGCCGTCGTCATTTCGAATACGGTGATCGGCTCGCCTGCGTTCACGCGTTCGCATTCCTCGACCGCGGCACGCAGTTCGTCGTCACCGACCAGTTTGCCGCCGCCTTCAGACGCAAGGCGAAACCGCTCGTTGAACCGGACAAGATGCGGCGATGTATAAACATGCACATGGTGCCCGGCATCCTCCAGGATCGCACGCATGAACGCGATGGTGGAGCCCTTGCCGTTGGTTCCGGCGACGTGAATCACCGGCGGCAGCTTGCGTTCCGGATGATCGAGGCGCGCGAGCAGGCGCTGCATCCGATCAAGCGACAGATCGATCAGCTTTGGATGCAACGCGAGCAGGCGCGTCAAAATATCGTCAAGGGCTGACATTGCGACCTATTCAATACCACGGGCGTCCGTTCCGGCTAAGGCCGAACGATGCCGAAGCAATAAGACGAAAGAAGCCGAGGTCAGGCGGACGCCGCGGCGTCGCTGGTCGCCGGGAGATTCGGTCGGCCGGCATTGGGCGAGAACTTTGTCAGCAGCCGGCAGATTCGCGCGAGCGTCGCGCGCATCTCGTGCCGGTGCACGACCATGTCGACCATGCCGTGCTCCTTGAGATATTCGGCGCGCTGGAAGCCCGGCGGCAATTTCTCGCGGATGGTCTGCTCAATCACACGCGGGCCAGCGAAGCCGATCAATGCGCCGGGCTCTGCGATGTGAACGTCTCCCAGCATCGCGTAGGACGCCGTCACGCCGCCTGTGGTCGGATTGGTCAGCACTACGATGTAGGGCTTTTTCGCCTCGCGCAGCATCTCGACCGCGACGGTGGTGCGCGGCATCTGCATCAGCGACAGGATGCCCTCCTGCATGCGCGCGCCACCGGACGCCGCGAACAGGATAAAGGGCGCGCCGCGATCGACCGCGGTCTCGAGCCCCTTGATGATCGCCTCGCCCGCGGCCATGCCGAGGGAGCCGCCCATGAAGTCGAAATCCTGCACCCCGATCACGACCGGGATGCCTTCCAGCCGGCCGAAGCCGAGCTTGATGGCGTCGTTCATGCCGGTCTTGGTGCGCGCATCCTTCAGGCGATCGGCATAGCGGCGCTGATCACGGAACTTGAGCGGATCGGCGGGGACATCCGGCACGCCGATATCGAGCCAGGTCTCGCCATCGAAGACCGATTTCAGGCGCGCGGTCGCGCCCATGCGCATGTGATAATTCGAGCCGGGGATGACGAACTGGTTCGCCTCGACATCTTTGAAGAACACGAGCTGCCCGGTCTCCGGACACTTGATCCAGAGATTTTCGGGCGTCTCGCGCTTCAGGAACGACCGGATTTTTGGCCGGACGACATTGGAGATCCAGTTCATGCGACTCGACTATCTCATCCGCTCTTTGGCATTGGCCAGAGACCTCAATCCGCCACGAAGCCGGACGCCTTCACCACCGGCCCCCAGCGTTCGATATCCGCCTTCACCATTGCGGCGAATTCGGCAGGCGTCTTGTAGTCCGGCTCGTTGCCGAGCGTCGCCAGCTTCTCTTTGACATCCGGCGCAGCAAACGCGTCCTTGATGGCAGCATTGAGTTTCGTCACGATGTCCGCCGGTGTTTTTGACGGAACCAGGGTGCCGAGCCAGGATTCGATCACGACATCGTAGCCGGACTCCTTCATCGTCGGCACGTCCGGCAGAAAGTTCGTTCGCTTCGCGCTGGTCACAGCGAGGGGCCGGATTTTCCCGCTCTTTGCAAAGGGCAGGACCTCGGCGACCGGATTGACGCTCGATGTGACATGACCGCCGATCAGATCCTGCAAGGCGGGCGCACCGCCCTTGTAATGAACCGGCGTCATCGGGACTTTCGAGACCTGCGACAGCATCAGGCCGGCAAAATGCGGGGTGCCGCCGGCCGCGGTGGTGGCATGCGTCGCTTTGGTCGGATTGGCTTTGCACCACGCAACGAAATCGGACAGCGTCTTGACGCTGTCCGGAACGGCCGGGCCGACGCACAGGCACAGCGCCGACTTTGCGATCGTCGCAACCGGGGTGAAATCCCGCACCGGATCGTAGCTCAGCGAACGGAAGCTGTGCGGATAAACCGTGATCGGGAAGTCGGGCGTGAACAGCATCACACTGCCATCGGCTTCCGCGCTCTTGACGTATTCGACTGCAAGCCGGCCCGCTGCACCGACGCGGTTCTCGACAAGGGTGGTCGGCGCATACACGCCTTTCAGCTTGTCGGCGAGGATGCGCGCAAGCGCGTCCGTGCTGCCCCCCGCAGGAAATGGCACCACGACGCGCGTGGTCTGCTGAATTATCTGCGCATGTGCGCGCGAAGACAGCGACCATTGACCTGCGGTCAAGGCACCTGCGGCTCCGAGCAACCAGGTTCGACGCGTCAACATTTCGGAAGATCCTCCCAAGAGATTGCGTTTTGATTATGAACTATTCGGCAGCAACCCGGCGGACCGAGCGCACGCCGTCGGCGAGATCCGCAACGAGCGACGTCACCGCCTTGATCGAACCAGCCGTCGCCTGACCTTGGCCGTCCAGACTGTCGCGCAACCTGTCGATCAGCGCCGATCCGACGACCACGGCATCCGCGCCTTGCGCGATGGCGCGCGCTTGTTCTGCAGTCTTCACACCGAAGCCGACGGCAACCGGCAGCGTCGTATGGCGCTTGATGCGTGCGACGGCGTCGGACACGCGCGTTGCATTCGGCGTCGCCGATCCGGTGATGCCGGTGATCGACACGTAATAGACAAAGCCCGATGTGTTCGTGAGCACGGCCGGCAGGCGCTTGTCGTCTGTCGTCGGG
>NZ_DATMRX010000335.1:0-15215 GCF_035565855.1 Pseudorhodoplanes sp. | reverse complement strand
GCTCGCAAAGACCGGCTCTCCGGCGCGCGGGAAATCGCCGTTGCGGTAAGCCGCGAGGACCTCGGGCTGCAGCCGGTCCATGAAATCGGCGAGCGTCTTGTAGGTGACGCAGCGCACTTCCGGCAGCCCGCAGACCGCCCGCGCGAAGCTCTTGAGCGCCTCGCGGTATGCGCCATTCTGATAGTCGGTGAAATGGTGCCCGATATGGATCGGCGCGCGGTTGCCGGCGTAGTTCGCGCGGAAATAATTCAGGTAGCTGTCCAGCATCTGGCGGCGGAATTGCTCGCGGCGGCTGGCGATGGGCGCCGCGCCCGATTGCGCGACGAGGAAATTATAGTCCATCGACAGGGTGGCGCGCCCCGAGCCGGCCAGGCGGATGCCGGCGAGATTGAAACGCCAGATGCCGTCGCGCTTTTCCGGCCAGGCATGCGAGGGGCTGGTGCCGCTCGTGTCGTAACGATAGCCGCGCGCCGCGAGCGTCGCGTAGAGGCCGGGGCTATGCGCGAGATACGGCGCACGGAAGCCCACGATGTCCTTTGCCGTGAATGCAAAGCCTTCGCCGGGCACCAGATCGTTATTGCGCGCAACATTGTCCAAAAGGCCATCGAAGCTCGTGAACTCGGACGCCCATGACGCCGCGCTCCAGCCCCGGCCGTCGAAATGTCCGACGGCGTGCGAGGCGATTTCGTGTCCGTCGCGATGCATCGCGTTCATGAAGGCGACGCGCTTTCGCACATCCTCGGCGCTGCCGCCGAAATTGATGCGCGAGGCGCCGCGGGACTGCTGAGGCCCCTGGTAGAGATGCTTTTTGCCGTTGCTCAGGAAATTGATGCCGCTGACGAAGAAGGTGAAACGGACGCGCTCACCGTCGCGGTTCAGCTCGGCCGCGAAATCGGTCCATTCCTGCCAGCGCTCCAGCTCGGTGCAATTGTCGAAGGCAATTGCAACGAATTGCGGTGGCCGCTGCACGGCCGGTTCAGCCTGGGCACTGCCACTCCCGAACGCAAGACTCAACGCAACGCTTACAAACGCCACCGCACGCATGCGCTATTGCAAACAGCATGACCGACGGATCGATCAACGGCAATTGCGATGTGTGGTTAGCGCGAAGCGTTAATGCTTTGCTGTGTCTTCGTCTCTCGTAGGCCGTTGGCCTACGCAGCCAGATCAAGCTTGGAGGCAACCGTTGCGTCGGCGTTGAGCCGATAGATGATCGGCACGCCGGTCGCGATTTCGCGCTTCAGGATGCCCTCCGGCGACAGCTTCTCCAGCACCATCACAAGGGCGCGCAGCGAATTGCCATGCGCAGCGATGACGGTGCGCTTGCCCTGCAGCACGGCGGGCAGGATCTCCTGAACGTAATACGGCAGGGTGCGGGCGAGCGTATCGCGGAGCGATTCACCGCCGGGAGGCGCAATGTCATACGACCGGCGCCAGATATGCACCTGCTCCTCGCCCCATTTCTTGCGGGCATCGTCCTTGTTCAAACCGGACAGGTCGCCGTAATCGCGCTCGTTCAGCGCCTGGTCGCGCACGATCGGGATGCCGCTCTGCCCCATCTCGGCCAGGATAATGTCGAGCGTGCGCTGCGCGCGCTTGAGGGCGGAGGTGAAGGCGACGTCGAACGTAATGCCCTGCGCCTTGAGCTTGCGCCCGGCTTCCTTCGCCTCGGCGACGCCCTGCTCGGTCAGGTCCACGTCACGCCAGCCGGTGAACAGGTTCTTCAAATTCCATTCGCTCTGGCCATGGCGCACGAGCACAAGAAGACGATCGGACATGTCAGTTTCTTTCTTTCACTCTCTTCAGACCGCGTTAACGCGGGGGTAACTTCAAACGTCCTTCAGGCCCAGCACATCCATCATCGAATAGAGGCCGGGCTTCTGGCCTTTCGCCCAAAGCGCGGCCCGCACCGCGCCGCGGGCAAATATCATGCGATCCTCGGCGCGGTGGCTGAGCTCGATCCGTTCGGAAGGCCCCGCAAAGATCACGCTGTGATCGCCGACGACGGTGCCGCCGCGCAGCGTCGCGAAGCCGATGTCGCCGGCCTTGCGCGCGCCGGTATGGCCGTCGCGCGAGCGGACCGAGGTCTTGTCGAGATCGACATTGCGCCCTTCCGCCGCAGCGCGACCGAGCAACAGCGCGGTGCCGGACGGCGCATCGATCTTCTTGTTGTGATGCATCTCGACGATCTCGATGTCGAATTCCTCGTCGAGGGTCTTCGCCACCCGCTTGACCAGCGCCGCCAGCAGATTGACGCCAAGGCTCATGTTGCCGGATCGGACGATGGTCGCCTTCTTCGCCGCCTCGGCGAGTGCGGCCTCGTCTTGCGCCGAAAGCCCCGTGGTGCCGATCACATGCACGATGCCGGCCTTGGCCGCGAGTCCGGCGAGCGCCACCGTCGCCTTCGGGATCGTGAAATCAATGATGCCATCCGCATCGCCGATCACCGTCTCCGCGTCGTCCGTGATCGGAATATCCTGCCCTCCGACCCCGGCCAGCTCGGAGGCGTTGCGTCCAACCAGCGGCGAACCAGGCTCCTCGAGCGCTCCCGACAACGTGACGCCCTTTGCGTCGGCAATGGCGCGGATGAGCGCGCGACCCATGCGGCCGCCAGCTCCCGCCACGATCAGCCGCATGTCGGACATTGCGCACAGTCTCCGGGGTTCGAAACCCGCGGACCCGACAGGCTAAAGCGCTTCCGTCGCTTCGCTCGCCTTTCGGCCCGCGGATGCATGTTCTTCGCGAGATGGCTGGCCGGGTCAAGCCCGGCCGCGACGCCGTGCCGGCTTACGGCTGCGGGCCGTCATACCCCTCGATGATGACGATATCGGCGGTCGCGTGCGGCGCGCGCACCTTGATATTGGCCTGGTATTCCGGGGAGTTGTAGCAAGCCAGCGCCGTCGCATAATCCGGAAACTCGATCACCACGTTGCGGCTGCGCGCCTCACCCTCGGGGCATTCGAACGGGCCACCACGGACCACGAAACGCCCGCCATATTTCTTGAAGATCGCCGGGTTTGCGAGTGCGTAGGGCTTGTAGCCCTCCTCGTCGCGCACATCGACACGCCCGATCCAGTAGCCCTTCGCCATCGCTTCCTCCTTGTATTTTGCCTGTTATTTTGCCGCCTGCGCCACTTCCTGCACGATCGCATCCGCAGCCGCCTTCGGATCGGCGACGCCGGTAATCGGCCGCCCGACCACGAGATAGTCCGAACCGGCGCGAACAGCCGCAGCCGGCGTCATGATCCGCTTCTGATCGCCGGTATCGGCGCCCGCCGGCCGAATGCCCGGCGTGACCAGAAGCCGGTCCGGGCCGACGATCGGCCGCAGCATCTCCGATTCCTCCGCCGAGCATACGATCCCGTCGATGCCGAGCGCGCAGGCCTGCTCGCTCTTGCGTTTCACCTGATCGCGCGCGGTCCCGCCATAGCCGGCTTCCGTGACATCGCGATCGTTGTAGGAGGTCAGGATGGTGACTGCGAGGATCTTCAGACTGGAGCCGCGGCTCGCATCGAGCGCCGCCTTCATGGTCTGCGGATAGGCATGCACCGTGAGGAAGGTCGCGCCGGAATTGACGATGCTCTCGACGCCCTTGTTCACGGTGTTGCCGATGTCGTGCAGTTTCAGGTCGAAGAATACCTTCTTGCCGGACTTGATCAGGTCCTGCGCGAAGGACAGGCCGCCGGCGTAACCGAGCTGATAGCCGATCTTGTAGAACGCAATGCTGTCGCCGAGCTGGCCGACCAGCTTCTCCGCCGACGCAACCGAGGGCAGGTCGAGCGCGACGATGACGCGCTCGCGGGGAGCGATAGCGGAACGTGAGGAAGTCATGCGTAATGTCTCGCGAATTCGATCAGGCTTTTGACCACGGCCTTGAGCCGTTTGCTATTCGCCTCATCCCTGAAATTGTCCATCTCGTCGAAGGCCTCGCCAGCGCGGGCGACCGCGATCTGGTCGGGGATCACGAGCGCGCCGCAGCCCTGTTCCAGAACCTGCCGCAGCGCCATCAGCGATCGCATCGCGCCATATCCGCCATTCGATGCCCCGCCGAGTGCAAAGGCACGGTTCCTGTACGCAGCGAGCGGCGCCTCATTGCCATCGCGCACCCGCGACACCCAGTCGAGCGTATTCTTCAGGAGCGGCGTCACCGAAGCATTGTATTCGGGGCTCGCGATGAAGACTCCCTGATGCTGCTCAATCATCCGCTTGAGGGATACCGCAGGCGCCGGCGGACCGGAACGGCTTTCCAGATCGCCGTCATAGAGCGGCATCGGATAATCGAGCAGCGAGATGCGGGTGACATCGGCGCCCGCCAGCGCGAATTCCTTGGCCGCGAGCGCGGCGAGCTGCCCGTTCATCGAGCCGGTCCGGATCGAGCCGGCAAAGACCAGGATTTTCGGAGCGGGCATGGAGCTGAAAGATATCGATCCGCAGATACAGACGTCCCCGCGAATGCGGGGACCTCTATTCCAGAGCAGCGGTTATGTGTCCCTGCTTCCGCGAGGGACGACGATAACTCAGGACACCAGCTCGCGGCGATAGCACCACACCCGTGCAGGCGGGAGATTCATCCAGATGCGCTCGGAAGCCTCGGCCGCAATGCGCGACAGGCCCTTGGGGATCGGCGGCGCCGCCATCGAATAAGTGAACTGCACAAAGGGCGCGTTCTCGTGCAACAGGCCGAAGGCCTCGTTGAGCAGGCGAATGCGCGTGCGCATCGGCTTGTTCAGGAGCGGCAGGCCGGACACCATCGCGGCAGCCGGTGCGTCGAGCACCTCGCCGAGCGTGCGCCGAAGGCTGTAAGCGTCTCCCTGCACCACCGTCGCTTCCGGGAAGCGCTGGCGCAGGATCCGGCAGAAGCCGTGATTGAACTCGACCAGCACCAGCCGCTTTTGCTCGACGCCGCGCGCCAGCAGCGCCTCGGTGACCGGACCGGTGCCGGGACCCAGTTCGACGACGGGACCCGGGATCGATACATCGACATACCGCGCCATGGTGCGCGCCAGAACGCGGCCCGACGGCGTCACCGCGCCGATCGCCAGCGGCTTCTCCAGCCAAGAACGGATGAACCGCACCTCGTCATCAAGACGAAGGCCCTTCTTCTCGGCGAGGGAGGACTGGGGACGCATTGCCGCTGTGTTTATGAAACTATTGTGACCCACCCAAGGCATAACCGTTTTGGGCGGTCCCGCCAAGAGTACCGGCGCAAATCGGGACGCCAGGCTTGAGGTCTGTCACTGGGCACGTGACCCAATATCGAACAATTCCTTCATCCGGGCGAAGAAGCCGGTCGATTCCGGCTGCGTTTCGGTGGATGAAAGCTTTTGAAATTCCATCAGCAACTCGCGTTGCCGCTTGGTCAGGTTTTGCGGGGTCTCCACTACAACCTGGACATACATGTCGCCCATCTGCTTCGAGCGCAGGACAGGCATGCCTTTGCCCTGCAATCGGAACCGCCGCCCGGATTGGGTGCCGGACGGCACCTTCACCTTGCTGCGCGACCCGTCGATCGACGGCACCTCGAACTCGCCGCCGAGCGCGGCCGTCACCATGGAGACCGGGACCCGGCAATGCAGGTCGGCGCCATCGCGCTGGAAAATCGGGTGGGATGCGAGCGACAGGAAAATGTACAGGTCGCCGGAGGCGCCGCCCCGCAGCCCGGCCTCGCCTTCGCCAGCCAGCCGGATACGGGTACCGTCCTCCACGCCGGCAGGAATGTTGACCGACAGCATGCGTTCGCGCGTCACCCGGCCAGATCCCGCGCACGAGGGACACGGATCGTCGATGACCTGACCGCGTCCCTGGCAGGACGGACAGGTGCGCTCCAGGGTGAAGAAGCCTTGCGCATGCCGCACGCGGCCAGCGCCGCCGCACATGCCGCAGGTCTTGGGACGCGTCCCGGCCTTGGCGCCGGAGCCCGAACACGCTTCGCAGGTCACCGATGTCGGAATCCGCACTTCGGCGGTCTTGCCGAAATAGGCCTCCTCCAGCGTGATCTCCATATTGTAGCGCAAATCCGCGCCGCGCTCGCGGCCACCGGAGGAACGGCTGCGGCCGCCGGCCATCCCGAAAATGCCTTCGAAGATGTCGGAAAAAGCCGAGCCGAAATCCGACCCGAAGCCGTGCGCACTCGCGCCATTGCCGTGCTCGAAGGCGGCGTGGCCGAAACGGTCATAGGCGGCGCGTTTGTCGCCGTCCTTCAGAACGTCATAGGCCTCGTTGATTTCCTTGAATTTAGCCTCAGCGGACTTGTCTCCCGGATTGCGATCCGGGTGCCACTTCATCGCAAGCTTGCGATACGCGCTCTTGATCTCATTGTCGCTCGCGGTTCGCGAGACACTGAGCGTTTCGTAGTAACAAGCCTTGGCCATCGTAGAGCGATCCGCCACCCAATCGGTCATCGCCGGGCGTGACCGTTCAAAGAACGGCTACGATTTATCTGCCCACGCCCAGGCCATCCAACGATTTCTACAGAAGCGACCCGCGGGTCAAGCCCGCGGGTGCGATGATGTCGGTCGTGTACGTCGTGGTCGACGGACATCGAACTGTCCGAAGCTTAAGCCGACTTTTTCTTGTCGTCGTCGACTTCGGTGAACTCGGCGTCGACCACGTCGTCCTTGCCGCCGGCCGCGCCGCCGGACGAGTCCGAACCGCCCGACGCAGCGTCCTGCTGCGACTTGTACATCGCTTCGCCAAGCTTCATCGAAGCCTGAGCCAGCGTGTTGGTCTTGGCAGCGATCGCGTCGCCGTCGGTGCCCTTCAGCGCTTCCTTCAGATCGGCAAGCGCATTCTCGATGGCCCGGCGATCGTCCTCGCCGACCTTCGAACCGTGCTCCGACAACGCCTTCTCGGTCGAATGGACCAGAGCTTCGGCGTGGTTCTTGGCTTCAACCGCTGCCTTGCGCTTCTTGTCCTCTTCGGCATGCGCCTCGGCATCCTTGACCATCTTCTCGATGTCGGCTTCGGACAAACCACCCGAGGCCTGGATGCGGATCTGCTGCTCCTTGCCGGTCCCCTTGTCCTTGGCCTGGACGTTGACGATGCCGTTGGCGTCGATGTCGAACGTGACCTCGATCTGCGGCACGCCACGCGGCGCCGGCGGGATACCCATCAGGTCGAACTGGCCGAGCAGCTTGTTGTCGGCCGCCATTTCGCGCTCGCCCTGGAAGACCCGGATGGTGACCGCATTCTGGTTGTCGGCCGCGGTCGAGAACACCTGGCTCTTCTTGGTCGGGATCGTGGTGTTGCGATCGATCAGGCGGGTGAAGATGCCGCCCTCGGTTTCGATGCCGAGCGACAACGGCGTGACGTCGAGCAAGAGCACGTCCTTGACGTCGCCCTGCAAGACGCCGGCCTGGATCGCAGCACCGATCGCCACGACTTCGTCCGGGTTGACACCCTTGTGCGGCTCCTTGCCGAACAATTGCTTCACGACTTCCTGGACCTTCGGCATGCGGGTCATGCCGCCGACCAGGATCACTTCATTGACTTCCGACGCACTCAGCCCGGCATCCTTCAGCGCCTTGCGGCACGGCTCGACCGTCCGCTGGATCAGGTCGTCGACCAGCGCCTCGAACTTGGCGCGCGTCAGCTTCATGGTCAGATGCTTCGGACCGGTCTGGTCCGCGGTGATGAAGGGCAGATTGATTTCGGTCTGCGTCGTCGAAGACAGCTCGATCTTGGCCTTTTCGGCGGCTTCCTTCAGCCGCTGCAGGGCCAACTTGTCCTTGCGCAGGTCGATGCCCTGCTCCTTCTGGAATTCATCGGCGAGATAGCCGACCAGCCGCATGTCGAAGTCTTCGCCGCCGAGGAAGGTGTCGCCGTTGGTCGACTTCACCTCGAACACGCCATCGCCGATTTCGAGCACCGAGACGTCGAAGGTGCCGCCGCCAAGGTCGTAGACTGCGATGGTGCCGGACTTCTGCTTGTCGAGGCCATAGGCCAGCGCGGCCGCGGTCGGCTCGTTGATGATGCGGAGAACTTCGAGGCCCGCGATCTTGCCGGCGTCCTTGGTCGCCTGGCGCTGGGCATCGTTGAAATAGGCCGGGACAGTGATGACGGCCTGCTCGACCTTCTGACCCAGATGGGCCTCGGCGGTCTCTTTCATTTTCTGAAGGATGAAGGCCGAGATCTGCGACGGCGAATAGGTCTTGCCGTCGACCTCAACCCAGGCGTCGCCGTTCGAAGCCTTGGTGATCTTGTAGGGGACAAGCTTCTTGTCCTTTTCCACCGTCGGGTCGTCGTAGCGCCGACCGATCAGGCGCTTGACCGCAAAGATGGTCCGTTCGGGATTGGTGACAGCCTGACGCTTGGCCGGCTGGCCGACGAGCCGCTCGCCGTCGTCGGTGAATGCGACGATCGAAGGCGTCGTGCGCATGCCCTCGGCATTTTCGATGACCCGCGGCGTCTTTCCTTCCATCACGGCGACGCACGAATTGGTGGTGCCGAGGTCGATACCGATGACCTTTGACATTTTTCTATTCCTCTCTTTCAGGCAGATCGGCCGGGCCCTGAACCGGCACCCGGATAGAGCGTTGAATTCGACGGGTGCCCCCGTCGCGCGTCCGTAATCCGACCCCCTCTAAAATGATCGCGCCGCAGCCCTGCGGCGTCACGGGTCATATAGGAGGGGCCCTTTGGGCCGCAAGGACTTAGGGAGCGGGAGATGCAGTGAAAACGCCTGATCCGCAGGCGTTTGCGGCCGGCGTCCGCGCAGGGAAGCTGCGCGGGTTTCGTTTCGGTTTCCCTAACGGCGATCGATTTCCGCAGGGGGGCGTCCCGGACGCGGCCGGTAGACCGGCAACGACCAGCCGCGATGCAGCGCCAGTCCCCGGATCGCAAGACAGACCGCAAACCCCGAAATCGCGGCAATGGTGGACGGCATCCCGGCCACCCCGCGGAGGACGAAGACGGCGGCCCCGGCGAGCGCGGCGGTGACATAGACCTCCCTGCGCAGGATGATCGGGATTTCACCGCCCAGCACATCGCGGATGACGCCCCCCATGGTGGCCGTGATGACCCCCATGACGATGGCAATGAACGGGGTGGTGCCGGCGTCGAGCGCCCGATCGGCGCCGACCACGCAGAACATCGACAATCCGATCGCATCGAGCCAGAGCAGCAGCCGAAAGCGGGATTCCGGGATATGGGCGGCGAAAAAGACGATCACCGCGACCACGAGGCATACCGCGACATAGATCGGCTTCTGCACCCAGAAGACCGGCGTCAGCCCCAGCACCACGTCGCGCAGGGTTCCACCGCCGATCCCGGTGACGGTGGCGAGCAGTGCGAATCCGACGACGTCCATCTGCTTGCGCGAGGCGACCAGCGCACCGGTAACGGCAAACACCGCGACGCCCAGGACGTCGAGGATGGTGATCAGGGTCTCGAGCATGGTCGCACCCGGCTTTGCGCGCGGCACCTGCCTTTCAATGACCCGATTCGGTGGTACATTGCGACTGCCCCGCCCGGCCGCATCGACCGACGGCTATGCCCGGCCCTGCGGCGAAACGCAAAACCGTACCCACAGATCGCGATGGCCCTGATGATGCTGCGAACAGCCGTGCTGCTATTTGCTCTGCTCGTTTCGGGGCCTGTTCTGGCTGCGGACGCGGTGTTTCCGACCGGGTCGCATATCGGGCTCGTACCGCCGGCGGGGATGACCGCAGCCAAGACGTTCCCCGGCTTCGAGGATCGCGAGCGCAAGGCCGCGATCGTGGTGAGCCAGGTGCCCGGTCAGGCCTATGATCAATTTCTCAAGGCGATGAATTCGGGAGCGATCAATCTGCCCGGCGTCAGCAATGCCAAGCGCGAAGTGCTTTTGACCGAAAGCGGCGCAGCGCATCTCGTTGTCGGTGACCAGGAAGCGGAGGGCACCAAGTTCCGCAAATGGCTGATGATCACGCGGCGCAGCATCACCGGACAGGGCTCAGACGCGAATTTTTCGTTCATCGTCACCGCTCAGGTGCCGGCCGAGGCAAGCGACGTCTATCCGGAAGACGCGATCCGCAAGGCGCTGGCGAGCGCGACCTTGCGCGCAGCGATCCCGCCGGAGGAAATCCTCGACACCATGCCATTTCGCGTCACCGAACGGGCGAATTTCGAAGGCGTCCGGCTGATGGCGCCAGGCCAGGCGGTCATGCTGACCGAGCGCGCAGGACCAACCGAAATCCATAAGGTCGAGCCGCTGGTGATGGTTTCGGTCGGCGTCGGCGCACCGACGCAGCCCAGCGAGCGGGCGAGCTTTGCCCAGAATGTGCTGCGCAGCATCCAGGGCTTCAACAATCTGAAGCTGGCCTCGCAGGATCAGATCAGGGTCGGCGGTCAGCCGACCGACGAAATCAGGCTGGAGGGCCAGGCCGCTGCGGACGACACCGATGTGGTGATCGTTCAGTGGATACGCTTCGGCGTCGGCGGCTTCATCCGCATTGTCGGCGTTTCGCCGAAGGCGCAATGGTCGGAGAATTTCACACGCTTCCGTCAGATTCGCGACGGCATCAACGCGCGGGAGTGATGTCGCGCTTTTTGCGTCGCTTTTGCCGTCGTTCCGGATAGACGGCATACGGATCTGGCGGTCACGCGCGACGCTTGGAGCGTGGCTTTTACCTGACCACGCGACCTTGCTGTGGACGCAGCGAGCGGTCAATCAACAAACGAGGTCGGGCTATTTCCCGCCGGCATTGTCGTTCGCGACCGGCGCGGGCGAAGCTTTTGGTCCGCCCTTCGACACCGCGACCATAGCCGGCCGCAGGATGCGATCAGCGATGACATAGCCCGGCTGCATCACCTGGACCACGGTGCCGGCGGCGACCGAAGGGTCGGGCACTTCGAACATCGCGTCATGCAGGTTGGGGTCGAACTTCTCGTTGAGCGGATCGATCCTGCGGATGCCGTGCTTCTCGAGCGCCTTCATCAACTCGCGTTCGGTCAGCTCGACGCCTTCGATGAAGGCGGTAAAGGCCGCGTCCGCACCAGCCCGGACTTCCGGCGTGATCGTGTCGAGCGCACGGCGCAGATTGTCGGAAACGCCGAGGATGTCGCGCGCAAACGAGGCGATGCCGTATTGGCGCGCGTCAGCAACCTCACGCTCGGTGCGCTTGCGGAGATTTTCCATCTCGGCCAGCGTCCGCAGCAGGCGGTCCTTCATCTCCGCCGCTTCATCGACCAGGAGCGATGGATCGACGTAGGGCTTCGAGACCTTGGGCTCGGGGCTGGACTTGGCGTCGGCTTCAGGTGCTGGCGCGTCAGGCCGTGGCGTATCGTTCATCGCGGTGCGTCCGGTGACGGTGATGGCTTATCGTCCCGCCATATCAGAATTCGAGGAGTAAAAATCAAGTTCCCGAGAGGATTCGGGACACCAACTTGGCGGTATAATCCACCATGGGGATAACGCGCGCATAATTTAGCCGGGTCGGGCCGATTACGCCCAGCACCCCCAGGATTCGTCCCGTGGAATCCCGGTAGGGGGCGACGATTGTGGATGAGCCGGACAGGGAGAACAGCTTGTTCTCCGACCCGATGAAGATCCGCACACCGTCGGCACGCTCGGCGCGGCCGAGGAGATCGATCACCCCGCGGCGCGTTTCGAGGTCGTCGAAGAGCAGCCGGACACGCTCCAGATCGTCGAGCGCGCGGAGATCATCGAGCAGATGCGACTGTCCGCGCACGATCAGCTTGCGGTCCTCGGTCTCCCCGCCGGACCAGCTTGCGAAGCCCGCCGCGACGATCTTTTGCGTGAGCTGGTCGAGTTCGGCGCGTCCGGCCTCCAGGGCCTCTTCGAGCTCGATCCGCAATTCGGCGATCGTCTTGCCGCGAATCCGCGCATTCAGGAAGTTGGAGGCCTCGGTCAGCGAGGATGTCGGCAAGCCGGCAGGGATGTTGAGGATGCGGTTTTCGATCTGCCCGTCTTCCGAAACCAGCACGACGAGCGCCCGCTCGGGCTCGAGCCGCACGAATTCGATGTGCTTGAGGTTGCTGTTGAGCTTGGCGGTCAGCACAACACCAGCGGCCCGCGTCAGACCGGACAGGAGGCCGGATGCCTGCATCAGGACATTTTCGTAGGACTGGCCGCGTCCGGCGACCTGCGCCTCGATCGCACGCCGGTCGCTGTCGTTGAGGTCGCCGATCTCCATCAGGGCATCGACGAAGAAGCGCAGCCCGATTTCCGTGGGCAGCCGGCCGGCCGAGGTGTGCGGAGCGTAGATGAGCCCGAGCTGCTCGAGGTCGCTCATCACGTTGCGCACGGAGGCCGGCGACAGCGAAACCTGAAGCAGACGTGACACATTGCGCGAGCCAACCGGTTCGCCGGTGGCCAGGTAGCTCTCGACGATCTGACGGAATATGTCGCGCGACCGCTCGCTCAGATCGGCGAGCGAAACATGGGTCGCGCCGATCGGGATGTCGTGTGACGCCAAGACAGGCAATCTCCTTTGATTGCGTAGGATGTGTCGATTATGCCTCGGATTTCAAGCGCCATCGGCCTCAGACCCGCCGCCCGAAGAGCAGGATCGTCCCGATGGGCAGGATGAATCCGATCGCCAATGCCGCGATCAGCAGGCCGCCGAGTTCCGTATACTCGCCGCGCTGAACCGCAAAGATCTGGTTGAGATATTTGGTCTGCAACTGGCCGGCCGCCAGCGCCAGATTCATCAGCGACGCCATCAGCGCGAACCAGGTCGCGCGGTGTCCGGGCGGCGCATAGAACGCGATCAGCGTCAAAAGCGGAATCATCGACAGCTGCGCGAACGGCGACGAGGCGACCGTGTCGACCAGCGCGATGGTGCGGGCGCCGAAACCGAAGGTGCGCTCGGTCCATTCTTGCACGCCGTAGTAAAGCGCAAGGCTCGGCGTCGCCAGCAAGGTGCCGATGATCGCCAGCCAGAACAGCGTCTTGGTCACCGAATATTCGGTAAGCTGGCGGGAGAACAGCCACATGCCGAGGATCGCCAGCACGGCGCCGGTCTGACGCAAGGCACCGTAGAAATTCTCGTCGAATTTCAGGATGTCCAGCGTCCACCAGAAATAGCCGTCGCCGACGCCCGGCGTCGCGCGGAACGCAAAAATGATGATGCTGGTGTAGAGGATCGCCATCCGCGACTTGTGATCGAGCTCGCGGGTGACGAACACCAGCATCCCGCAGATGACGATCATCGATAGAACGAAGATGGCCTCCTGGCCAAAGGGAACGCCGCCCAGCGCGATCGCCAGCACCATCGCCCCGAAGATCAAGCCGCCGCCAAGAATGCGCCAGTCGAGCGGCCGGATTTCGGTCGGCTCCTTCCGGACCAGCAGCGTACCGGTGACGGAGATTGCCGGGATCGCGAGACCCATCAGGAACACGGTTTCTCGGTCGAACACGCCGGCCAGAACGCCGGACAAACCGGCGACCGCAACGATGCCAGCCGACAGCGCAAGGCGGCCCAGCACCTGCACCATGCCCAGTTCGGACCGGACTTCGTTGTCCGGTCTCGGTTCGCCCTGTGCATCGACCCGGCTCACCACCTCGGTCGACATCGCATCGGCAACCACGTCCTGGATCACCGTCCCGAGCACGATCAGGAGCGCGCCGAGAACATAGAGATGGTCCGGCCTCAGGAAGACCAGCCAGCCTCCGGCCGCACCGGCGAGCGTCAACAGTCCCGCGGCGGTGAACAGCGCGCCGATCAGGATGTAAGCCTTGCGCCGCGATCCGAAGATCGGGACGCAATCCACCAGTTCCCCGAACACCATCTTGATGGTCCAGGGCAGGGTCAGCCAAACCCCGATGCTGGCAAGATCGGCCGGCGAAAGCTGAAGCTTCTCCTTGATCCAGAAATCACGCGTGACGTCGATCAGCCCCAGCGCCCCATAGGCGAAATAGACCATGATCAGCGGGACATAGGCGGGCTGGAACGCGCGAAGCGGCCGCATCAGGTTATCGAGCATGCCAATTGGGCCCCAGACCGGTTGAAAGGACAATCCGCGCTTGTCGGCTGCGACGCTGCCTCCTAAAAGCGCTGAAGCCGAAGGACAAATCAAGAAGGACTGAATGATGCGGCCAAGCCGCCGGGCTCCCGATGAAATGCGTGCCGTCTCGCTCGAGCGCGGCGTGGTCAAATATGCCGAAGGCTCCTGCTTTGTGAAATTCGGCGACACCCATGTGCTGGTCACCGCGACCCTCGAGGATCGCCTGCCGCCCTGGCTGAAGGGACAGGGGCGCGGCTGGGTCACCGCCGAATACGGAATGCTGCCGCGCGCGACCTCCGAGCGGACGCGCCGCGAAGCGACCGCGGGCAAACAGGGCGGACGGACCGTGGAGATTCAGCGGCTGATCGGTCGCTCTCTGCGAACCGTGGTGGATCTCGTTGCGCTCGGGGAGCGGCAAATTACCATCGATTGCGACGTCATCCAGGCCGATGGCGGCACGCGCACCGCATCGATCACGGGCGGATGGGTCGCGCTTTACGACTGCCTGCACTGGATGAAGACGCGCAACATGCTCAAGTCCGAGGTGCTGCGCGATCATGTTGCCGCGGTGTCCTGCGGCATCACCAAGGGCACCCCGGTTCTCGACATCGATTACGCGGAAGATTCCGAAGCCGAGACCGACGCGAACTTCGTGATGACCGGTTCGGGCGGCATCATCGAAATCCAGGGTACGGCGGAAAAGACGCCGTTCACCGAGGAGCAATTCCTCGACTTGCTCAAGCTCGCACGCAAGGGCGTCGGCAAGCTGATCGATCTGCAGAAGATGGCCGTGACATGAGCGAGCATCGTCAGATCACGGCAAAGCTGGTCATCGCCACCCATAATGCGGGGAAGCTGCGCGAGATGCGCGAGCTGCTCGCGCTCTATGGCATCGAGGCCGTATCGGCCGGTGAGCTCAATCTGCCTGAGCCGGAAGAGACCGGCACGACCTTTGCGGAGAATGCGGCGATCAAGGCGCATGCCGCGGCAAAGGCCTCCGGCCTCCCCGCCTTTGCCGACGATTCAGGTCTTGTCGTCGATGCGCTCGGCGGCGCGCCGGGCATTCACTCCGCGCGCTGGGCCGGCCCTGACAAGAACTTCATGCGCGCAATGCAGAACATCGACCAGATGTTGCGAGACCATGGCGCGACCACACCGGCGCGTCGCACCGCGCATTTCGTTTCCGCGCTTTGCGTCGCCTGGCCCGACGGCCATACCGAGGATTTCGAGGCGATCGTCGAAGGCACGCTGGTCTGGCCGCCGCGCGGCGA
>NZ_DATMRX010000334.1:0-4524 GCF_035565855.1 Pseudorhodoplanes sp. | reverse complement strand
TCGAATTGATGAGCCTCTCGCTCTATGTGATCGCGGCGATCGATCGTGACTCGGCGCGCTCCACGGAAGCGGGGCTGAAATATTTCGTCCTCGGTGCGCTGTCGTCCGGCATGCTGCTCTACGGCGCCTCGCTGATCTATGGCGCGACGGGGCAGATTTCCTTCGCCGGCATCGCCCAGGCGGCCCCTCAGGGCGGACTCGCGGTGACGGTCGGTCTTGTGTTCCTTCTGGCCGGGCTGTGTTTCAAGGTCTCGGCCGTGCCGTTCCATATGTGGACGCCGGACGTCTATGAAGGTTCGCCGACGCCAGTCACGGCCTTCTTTGCGTCGGCGACCAAGGCCGCGGCGATGGCGGTGTTCGTGCGCGCGACCATGACCGCGTTCCCGACCGTGACGCTGCAATGGCAGCAGATCGTCGTCTTCGTCTCCATCGCCTCGATGGCGCTCGGCGCGTTCGCCGCGATCGGCCAGACCAATATCAAGCGCCTCCTGGCCTATTCCTCGATCGGCCATATGGGCTTTGCGCTGGTTGGGCTCGCCGCCGGAACGCCGGAAGGCGTGCAGAGCGTCCTGATCTATATGGCGATCTATGTCGCGATGACGCTCGGCACCTTCGCCTGCGTGCTGTCGATGAAGCGGCAGGGCGCAATGGTGGAGAACATTTCCGATCTCGCCGGGCTCGCGCGCACCTCGCCGATGATGGCGTTCCTGTTCGCGATGCTGATGTTCTCGCTCGCCGGCATCCCCCCGCTCGCCGGCTTCTTCGCCAAGTTCTATGTGTTCCTCGCCGCGATTAATGCGGGCCTCTATGCGCTCGCCGTCATCGGCGTGCTGACGAGCGTCATCGGCGCCTATTATTATCTCGCCATCGTCAAGACGATGTATTTCGACGAGCCGCACAAGAGCTTCGAGCCGATGCCGGGCGAACAGGCTTTCGTGCTTGGCGTCGCCGGCCTGTTCAACCTCTTGTTCTTTGCCTATCCGGCGCCGCTCGTTGACGCTGCGACGGCTGCGGCCAAGTCGTTGTTCTAGGCAGAGACGGCTCGATGGTCTTCGCGCTCGGGCCGCGCGCCCTCGAGGCGGGGCATCGCCTGACCGTCCACGATACGCTTGACTCGACGAACAGCGAAGCGTTGCGGCGCGCGCGCGAAGGTGAACGAGGGCCGTTGTGGATCGTGGCGCGTGAACAGACCGCAGGTCGCGGGCGACGGGGCCGCGAATGGTTCTCCGGAGGCGGCAATCTCGCAACGAGCCTTCTGTTTACCGCGTCGGTGGCACCGGCCGTTGCCGCGACGCTCGGCTTCGTCGCGAGCCTCGCGGTCCATAAGGCCTGCAGCGCACTCGCGCCCGGCCTCGATGTCGCGCTGAAATGGCCCAATGACGTGCTGGCACAGGGCGGCAAGATCGCCGGAATCCTCCTCGAATCCGAGGCGGCGGGCGTCTCGACGGCCGTGGTTGTCGGAATTGGCCTCAATCTCGCCGCCGCACCCGCCGGAACCGCATTCCCGGCGCAGTCGCTGCGTGCGCTCGGCCATCGCGTCGCGCCGGAAGCCGCTTTCGAGGCGCTGACGGATGCATGGAGCGCGTTGGCTGCCTTATGGGACAATGGCCGCGGATTTGATGTCATCCGCGCGGCTTGGCTCGCACAGGCAAGGGGAATCGGGCAATCGGTCTCGGTACGCGCAGGAGATCGGGTGGAAGACGGTATTTTCGAAACGCTGGATGAGCAGGGCCGCCTGATCCTGCGCATGGCTGATGGGACCGCACGCGCCATCAGTGCGGGCGACGTCTATTTCGGCGATGCCGCGAGTGCCGTTGCGGCGGCGGGAGCTGTGCGCTGATGGCGGGAAACGAAACCCAGTTCGTTTTTGCGCCGCTCGGCGGCGTCGGCGAGATCGGCATGAATTTGTCGATCTACGGCATCGGCACCGAACACCGGCGCCGGTGGATGATCGTCGATTGCGGTGTGTCCTTCGCCTCGGAAGAACACCTGCCGGGCGTCGATCTGATATTCCCGGATATCCGCTATCTGGTGGAGGAGCGGCGCAATCTTACCGGCATCGTTCTGACCCATGCGCATGAGGACCATTTCGGCGCATTGTTCGATTTGTGGCCGCAGCTTCGCGTCCCGGTCTATGCGACGCCTTTCACCGCGTCACTGATCGAGGCGAAGAAGGCAAGCGAGCCGGGCGCGCCGGACATCGATCTGAAGGTGGTGCCGCTCGGAGGCCGCTTCGATCTTGGCCCGTTCAATGTCGAGCTCGTGTCGATGTCGCATTCGATTCCGGAATCGAATGCCCTGATCATTCGCACGTCGCTCGGAACGGTGCTGCATACCGGCGACTGGAAGCTCGACCAGACACCGGGTGTTGGACTGCCGACCGATCAGGACAAGCTGCGGCGCCTGGGAGAGGAGGGCGTTCTCGCAGTCGTCGGCGATTCCACGAACGCCGTCCGCGATGGACGCTCGCCATCGGAAGCGGACGTGGCCCGGACACTGGCCGAGCTGATTGCAGCAGCGCCGGCGCGGGTTGCGGTGACCACCTTTGCATCGAATGTTGCGCGGTTGCGTGCGGTCGCGGAGGGCGCGAAGGCCGCCGGCCGCGAAGTCGTCATTGTCGGACGGGCCATGGAGCGGGTGGCGCAGGTGGCGCGAGAGACTGGGTATCTCGACGGGATCGGTGAATTCCGCGGCCCCGATGTCTACGGCTATCTCCCGCCCGACAAGGTGGTCGCGCTCTGTACCGGCAGCCAGGGGGAGCCGCGCGCGGCGCTGGCGCGGATCGCAACGGACGATCACCCCGACATCACACTCGGAGCCGGCGACCAGGTGATTTTCTCGTCACGCACGATCCCTGGCAACGAAAAGGCGGTTTCCTCGGTGATCAACGGACTGATCGACCAGGGGGTGCATGTCATCACCGACCGGACGCATCTCGTTCATGTCTCCGGTCACCCGCGGATTGGCGAGGTCGAGGAATTGCTCGGCTGGCTCAAGCCGAAGATCCTGATCCCGGCCCACGGCGAGGCCTTGCACCTGTCCGAACATGCCGCGATCGGGCGCAGGCTCGGTATCCCCGACGTCGTCACATGCCGCAACGGTGAAATGGTGCAGCTTGCGCCGGGACGGCCGGGGGTGATCGACAAGATCCCGCATGGCCGGACCTACAAGGATGGCGTGGTGATGGTCGACGCCGAAAGCCGGACCATCGCCGAGCGCAGGCGGCTTAGCTTTGTCGGGATGATCACCGTCGCGCTGGCGCTTACTGAAAAAGGCGCGCTGGCGGCCGATCCCGAAATCGAACTGATCGGCATCCCGGAACGCGGCAAGGACGGTCAGCCGCTGGCCGATATTGCCCTCGACGCGGTTCACGACACTTTCGAAAGCCTGCCGCGACAGCGGCGGCGCGATCCGGATTCGGTCGCAGAGGCGGTGAGGCGAGGGGTCCGTGGCGCGGTTGCCCAGCAATGGGGCAAAAAGCCGATCTGTTACGTCCACGTTCTTGCGGTATGATGGCGTCATGATCGGACGACTGAATCATGTCGCGATTGCCGTTCGTGATATCGCGAAGGCATCGGAAGTCTATCGGACGACGCTGGGCGCCGAAGTATCAGAACAGGTGCCGCAGCATGAACACGGCGTCACGACCGTGTTCATCACGCTCCCCAACACCAAGATCGAGCTGCTCGAGCCGCTCGGTGCGGAATCCCCGATTGCCAAATTCCTCGAACGCAATCCGGACGGCGGTATCCACCACATCTGCTATGAGGTGGACGACATCGTCGCCGCGCGGGATGCATTGAAAGAAAAGGGCGCGCGGGTGCTCGGGAGCGGCGAGCCAAAGATCGGGGCACATGGCAAGCCGGTGCTGTTCCTGCATCCAAAGGACTTCTTCGGAACGCTCGTGGAGCTCGAGCAGGCCTGATCACTACGGGCGCGCCAGAACGATGCTCCGGCGCAGTTTTGCGAGAATTGGCGTAGCCGCATGACCTTGACCACCGGCCTCGCGATCTACTTTCTGATCTGGTGGGTGACGCTGTTTGCCGTTCTGCCGTTCGGCGTGAAGTCGCAGCACGAGACCGAGTTTGAGCAGGGCACTGATCCCGGGGCGCCTGTGTTTCCTCGCATGCTGCAGAAGCTGCTGTGGACGACGCTGGTCTCTGCGATAATTTTCGCAATATTATCAGTGATTTACAAATATCACCTGATCGGATTGGACGATATTCCGGGGTTGCCCAGACCGCGCCCGCTGACCTGAATTCCAATTTTCCCCAAGGTGCCGCGGGGAACGCATTCGGCCCCACCGCCGTTATCGCTGACGAATTTTGCGGGGACACGGCATGCCACATTCGCGCTATTTGATCCGTCAAACCGAGGAAGGCTGGAGCATACGGTTCGCCGACGCCGATTTCGGGCCCTATCAGACCAAGCAGGAAGCGCTGATGTTCGCTGTGGATGCGGCGCAGCGACTTGGCGAGGAACGCGGCGAGAATGCGGAAGTCTGCCTGCTCGGGGAAAATGGTC
>NZ_DATMRX010000333.1:0-5919 GCF_035565855.1 Pseudorhodoplanes sp. | reverse complement strand
TGTCTCTGGTCGCGCCCGACGGCAGCGTCGCGGCGCGGTCGCGCCAGCGGCACGGTGGGCCGCCGTACTTCTGGTTCGCCGAGGTTACTGCGCCGGCCGCGGGGACATGGCAGGTGAGGCTGACGCGCGATCGCGCGAGCGGCGAATGCGGCATCCTTACGCGCGAGGTCGCCGTGCGCGACAAGGCGCCGCCGTCTCCCGGAGCGGTAGCGGGAATCGCCTGGCCGCTGCGCAACACCTGGAATCGCGAGACGGAAAATCTCTATTCGGCTTGGATCGAAAAGCTGTTCGACGCGCCGCTGGATGCCGCGCCGTCGTGGCGGGCGCTCCATGAGGTGCTGCGCGACAAGTCGCGCAACATGCTGTTCAACCACCTAGGGCTGCGTGAGGACGAGTCCGGCCTCGTCATCCGGCCCGACTGCGCCGACCTTCCGTATTTCCTGCGCGCCTATTTCGCCTTCAAGATGGGCCTGCCGTTCGGTTACTCGAACTGCTCGCGTGGCGGCGGCGGCCATCCGCCGAAATGCTACCAATGGCTCAACATCCAGAGGCTGCAGGCCGCGAAGCCGGCCGAGGCATCCGAACAAAACCCAAGCGCGAATGGGCCGGCACCGGCTCCCGCGCCGAAACGGGCTGGGCTCGTCGCCTCGTTCGGGCAGGCGCTGCGGGCCGCCGCCGACACCGTTCATTCCGCATCCGCGCGCGCGCCCGACGGCGACGACAACACCGATTATTATCCGGTGCCGCTGACGCAGGACACGTTGCGGCCGGGAACGGTCTACGTCGATCCGTTCGGCCACGTCCTGGTTCTGGCGAAACGTATCTCGCAGACGGCGGATGCCGCCGGCGTATTCTTCGCCGTCGATGCGCAGCCCGACGGCACGGTTGCGCGCAAGCGGTTCTGGCGCGGCAACTTCCTGTTCGCCCAGGATCCCAAGCTCGGCAGTCCAGGCTTCAAGCGCTTCCGGCCGATCGTGCGCGAAAAGAACGGCACGCTGCGCCGGATGACCAACAGCGAGATCGCCAAGAATCCGGAGTATGGCGATTTCTCGATGGAGCAGACGAAACTCGGGGTCGAAGCGTTTTACGACCGCATGGACGATGTCATGTCGCCCGCGCCGCTCGATCCGCTGCGCGCGATGAAAGAGGCAATCACCTCTCTCGACGAGCAGGTGAAGGCGCGCGTGACGTCCGTCGAGAATGGACGCAAGTACCAGAACAGCGGGCGCGGCGAGGCCAGCATGCCCGATGGCGCGGCGATCTTCGAGACGACGGGTGCGTGGGAGGACTTCGCCACGCCTGCGCGCGACCTGCGCTTGCTGATCGCCATCGACGTGGTTCGCAATTTCCCCGAGCGCGTCGAACGCCGGCCCGAACGATATGCGATGCCGCAGGGCAAAAGCGCCGCCGACGTGAAGGCGGATTTGCAGCGTGTGTTGGCCTCGGAAGTCGCGGGGCGGAAATTCTCGTACATGCGTAGCGACGGCTCGTCCTGGACGCTCACGCTCAAGGATGTGCTCGACCGCGCGACGGCGCTGGAGATGGCCTACAACGTCAACGATTGCGTGGAGTTGCGCTGGGGCGCGCCCGATAAGAGCGAGGAAGCCTCGACCTGCCGCCGGCATGCGCCGGCTGCGCAACGCGCCAAGATGACGAAGTACCGTCCCTGGTTCCAGGAACGGCGGCGTCCGCCGCGAGCCTGAACGCCGGCGCGCGGAGGCAAGCCCCTTCGTGCGAAGCTAGAGCGTTTTCGAGCGAAGTGGATACCGGTTCGCGTGAAGAAAACGCGTTTAAACAACGACCTAGAGTCCTTCACCGTTTCCATCAAACGGTGAAGGACTCTAGTAGATCACGTCCTGCAAGGTCGCGGCCGCGGTTTGCAGCGCGCGGAGCAATTCGCCGCGTCGTGGTTCGCGCAGACGGGATTCCAGCGCGACGATGCCGAGCGACATCTGCGCGGCCGTGGCCGACAAGCGCGGGATGGCGACGGCCACCGTTCGCAGTTCCTGGGCGAGGTAGCCCTTGGTGAAAACGTATCCTTGCGCGCGGCCTTCACTCACCAGCAGTTGGATGTCGCGTTCCTTGAGGCCATAGGCGGCGTATTCCTTGGCGTTGGCCTCGATGATCCTGTTGGCCTCGTCTTCGGGCATCTGCGCCAGCAGCGCCGTGCTGGTGCCGCCGACGCCGAGCGGGCGGCGCGTTCCGATGCGCATGACAAAGGCGCGCAACGGATAGGAGCCGTCGTGCGCGGCGATGCAAACGCCCTCGGTTCCCGCGCGGCGCATCAGGAACACGGATTCTTCGCTCGTTTCGGACACACGCTTGAGCGCTTCGGCGATCACCGGCGGCACGAACAGTTGCGTATAGTTGAGGCCCAGCGCCCAGGCCTCGAAGCCAAGCCGGTAGGAGAGGTCGGGGGCCTGCTCGACATGCCCCGATGCGACCAGCGTCCTCAGCAGCCGATGGGCGCTCACGCGGTGGATGCCGAGGTGGGCGCAGATTTCGGGAATGCGCGCGCCTTTCGTGTTGTTGTCGGCAAGGAAGCGCAGCAACGAAAACACGCGATGCAGCGGCGATGTTTTCATGATGGCTGGCGTGGCTTGCTGGTCGGACAGCATGAAGGGCGCTCGAATTTAGATTTCTCGGCGGCGACAGGCCGGCAAGGCGAAGCATGGCGACCACAGCGCGGCGCTGCTGCCGGAATTTTCAGCCTGCCGTGTATAGGGCAGGAGCGCAAAAGGCGGCAATCCGAGTGTGTGCAAGTCCGCGATTCAAATCCGCAGCCAAGTGCAGAGACGGCGTGTGTGGACAGGTGTTGCGGGTGAAAGGCGCTGGATAAACCGGCTGTTCGTTGCGACGCACGTTTGCACGCCCGTTGCCCGAGCGAAGCGCCACCCAAAAGCGATGCCCTTCGATCCGTTGCGGTGAAGGGGATGGAGGCGGTTTTTCCTGTTGCCGCTGTCAGATTCACGAATTACGATACAAAGAAAATATATTGTATCTTATAATGATACAATAATGGGTAGGACTGAGATTGGCGCACCGCGGTGGTGGGGCATGCCGCGCCGTTGGAGGGCAGGGCTGGCTGGTGAGAAAGACGCGGCGGGGCGATGCCCACCACCGGAGCAGTCACTCCTGTCCATCCGGAAGGGAAAGGCCGGGTGCCGGGTCGCGATGGCAGGCATCCGGAACCACGGACATGAGCTTTTGAGGCGATCATGACGCACGTCGTTACCGAGAATTGCAGCCAATGCCGCTTTACCGACTGCGCGGTGACCTGCCCGGTGCAATGTTTTCACGGTGACGGTGAGCGCCTCTACATCGATCCCGAGGTGTGCATCGATTGCAACGCCTGCATTCCGGCCTGTCCAGTGCAGGCCATCAGGGAGGAATTCCATCTGACGCCCGAGCAGGAGCATTGGCGTGAAATCAATGCCGAGCGCGCGAAAGACCTCCCGGTAATTTCCGCCAAGCAGCAACCGCTTCCGACAGCGGAAGCGCGGCGGGCCGAACTCGGCTTCTAGGGCCGGCGGACGCCGTCGTGACGCCGCACGCAAGCCCACTGAGGGTCGCCATCGTCGGCAGCGGGCCGAGCGGTTACTATGCCGTCGAGGCGCTGCTGCAATCGGGGCGTGATGTCGAGGTCGATGTCTACGACCGCATCCCGGTGCCGTTCGGGCTGGTCCGTTATGGCGTTGCGCCCGATCATCAGAAGCTGAAGGAGGTCACCCGCGTTTTCACCAGGTTCGCGCTCGATCCGCGCGTCGGTTTTTTCGGCAACGTCACGGTTGGCCGCGACGTGTCGGTCGCGGAACTGGGCAGACTTTACGATGCGGTGGTGATCGCCTCCGGCGCCGGCGTGGACCGCGCGATGAACGTGCCGGGCGAAGACCTTGCTGGCTCGCATGCCGCGGTGGATTTCGTCGGCTGGTACAACGGCCATCCCGATTATCGGGATCGTTGTTTCGATTTGTCGGGCGAGCACGCCGTGATCGTCGGGCAGGGCAATGTCGCCATCGACGTTTGCCGCATCCTGGCGAAAACCGCAGATGAGCTCCGCAAGACCGATATCGCCGAGCATGCGTTGACGACGCTTGCGCGCTCGCGCCTGAAGACGATCACCATCGTCGGCCGGCGCGGCCCGGCGCAGATGAAGTTCACCACCAAGGAGCTGCGCGAGCTTGGCACTTTGCCGGGTTGGGACGTGACGCTCGACCCGGCCGATCTCGCGCTCGACGGCACCAGCGCGGCGGAGATGGCCGCGCCGCAGTCCGCGACCGCGGCGAAGAACATCGAAGTCCTGCGCGGCTTCGCGGCAAAGCCGCGGTCGAACCCGCGTGAAATCCGGTTCTGCTTTTTCGCGGCTCCGCACCGGCTGGAGGGCGAGGGGCGTGTCGAAAGCTTCGTGGTGGAACGGACCCGGTTGTCGGGCCCTGCGTTTCAGCAGCGGGCCGAGGGAACGGGGACTTATCGCGCGATTGCGGCCGACGTGGTGTTCCGCAGCATCGGCTACGCCGGGCTGCCGATGCCCGGCCTGCCGTTCGACGGCCGCGCCAAGATCGTTCCGAACGTCGCCGGCCGCGTCCGCGATGCCGATGGCGCCGTCGTTCCGCGCCTTTATGTCACCGGCTGGATCAAGCGCGGCCCGACCGGCATCATCGGCACCAACCGGGTCGATAGCATCGAGACGGTGGCAAGCCTTCTCGCCGACGATCTGCCGCGGCAGGAAGGCGCAGGCGGGCGTGAGCGCGCCTCGGCTTTGCTGCGCGAACGCGGCGTGCGGGCGACGAGCTTCGCGCATTGGCAAGCCATCGACCGTGTCGAGCTTGAGCGCGGTCAGGCGAAGGGCAAAGTCCGCGACAAGGTCATCGACCGCGACGAATTCCTGTCGATCGCAAGCGGTGCGAGCGGCGAGGCGGAAACTCCGGTTGCGGCCGGTGTGGGGACGACGTGAGCGCCGCGTCCCACCATCGCGTGACGCTGCCGGTGGGCCTGTCGCCCGCGTCGGACGGCTCAGCTCTTCGCCAGCGTGCCCGCTTCACTGCGCAGGATTTCGATCAATTCGTTTCGTCGCGATTCGGGCAGTCGGGAATCGAAGGCCACGATGCTCATGGACATCGGCGCGGCGGCGCCATCGAGCGGGGGCAACGGCACGGCGAGCGTTTGCGATTCCGGGATGACCGGACCCTTGGAAAACGCATAGCCGTGCGTTCGCGCAGCGGCAACGATGGCTTCGACCTCGGCGGCGGTCTGCCTGTAGCGGGCATAGGCCGGCGCATTGGCCTCGATCAGCGCGCCGGCTTCCGCCTCCGGCATCTGGGCAAGGATCGCGCAACTCGTTGCGCCGATGCCGAGCGGCCGGCGGGTGCCGACCTGAAGCACCATCGAGCGGATCGGATAAAGCCCCTCCAGGCGCGCGATGCAGATGCCGTCGGCGCCGGCCTTGCGCATCAGATAGACGTCTTCCTCGGTCCGGGCGCTGACCTGCTTCATCACGCGCTGCACCGCTTCGGGGATGAAGCGGGGCGTGCTGCTCAGCCCCAGCGCCCAGGCTTCGAAGCCAAGATGATAGGACAGATCCGACGCCTGCGAGACGTAGCCCAGTTCGTTCATCGTCTTGATGAGCCGATGCGCGCTGACGCGATGGATCTCGAGATGGCTGCAGATTTCCGGGATGCGCGCACCCTTGCCGCGCCGCTCGGCGAGGAAGTGCAGCAGCGCGAAGGCGCGATCGAGCGGAGTCTTGGTTGTGCTTGCGGTCATTCGGGAAACATGCGCGAGCCGTTAGGTTGCCTGCGTCGCGCCACACAGGGTTGCCGGGTCCGTACCCGATCGCCCGGCGTTTTGGAAGGTGGACCCGCCGGTGCGGCGAGCATCTCGAGAATAATTGATGGAGGGAAGCGATGAGCCGGACGTTTG
>NZ_DATMRX010000332.1:0-9766 GCF_035565855.1 Pseudorhodoplanes sp. | reverse complement strand
GGTGCTGAAGGAGAGCGCCGGACGCATCAAGGCCGGCGAGCCGATGGCCGCGGTTCTGGCGGACGGTCGCGCCCGGATCGAACAGGCCGGGTTCAAGCTGGATTATCTCGAGGCGCGTCACGCCGAAACGCTGGCGGAGGTCAAAGGTCCTGCCGACGGGCCGATCCGCCTCCTGGTTGCCGCCAGGCTCGGCAAAACCCGGCTGATCGACAATCTCGGCGTCTGAGTCTGGTCGCAACCCGACAACGCCGCTGCGAGCGGCGGCGTTGTCTTACCGGCCCGGGAAGCCCGGAATCGACGGCAGCCCCGGGATCGAGGGCAGTTGCGGCACGCCCGGTATGTTCCGCGGCAGATCGCGCAGGTTCAGCCGCTGATTGATGATGTCGCGGCCAAGATTTTTGAAGTTGAAGACGTTCCGTACGATGTTGCGGTCGCGAACCAGTTGCTGCGGAGAGATCTGCAGCGCATTCGCCACCACACGCTGCGCCACGATCTGGATGGCATAGCCTGTTGCCGCCTGCGTAAGTTCGGCAAGGCGCTGACCCTGGCGGTCGAAAATCTCGATGCGGCCGACGCTGCCGTTTTCATCCTCATAAAGCTTGACGTTGGTCGCACCACCCGGCCCGACTTCGACCACACCCGTGGTTCCACGAACGCCGACGATCGCCGTCGGTGTGGTGATCCGCATCTCGCCGGTTTTCGCCACCTGCTCGGCGACAAAGCCCACGGTGCCGCGGGCGACAGTGACGACGGCATTGCCGCGCGCGCCCTTGCGATAGATGAATTCGTCGACGGTGATCGAGGCGTTGGCGCTGAGGCTGAATGTAGTCTCGTCATCGAATGTGACGCCGAGCGCACCGCTGGCGTTGGTCGAAAGCCGATCGCCCTTGCGAATGTCGGCGCCTCTGGTCAATCCGGACGTGCCGGCACCCGGGCGAGCGACACTGGCAGCCGGCGTGACGGTGGCAACGCTGCCGACCACGGCTCCCGCCGACGCCGCGGGCCGCGCCGGCGGCTTACCGATTGGCGTCGGAAACGGATTTCCAGCCTGTGCCTGCACCGTCGCAGGCGACAGAACCAGAACAGCGCAGAGCACAGCCGTTGTTATTGAGCCAGTTGGATACACGTCAGTCAGGATTTTGCGCGAGTGCGCGGCGGAAGGGACCGTTTGCTAACCGAGGCTCCGACGTCCGGCAATCGCCGAAACCGCCCCTCAAAGATTTGTGACGGCACGGCTCCTCGCGCCGGTATCTTTCAACCGACAGCGCTCACTTCGCCATTGCCGGCGACGGCGTTTCCTTCACCGCCTTGCCCGAGATTGGCGGCCGCGGCAATTTCGCCTCACCGGCCTCCATCGCGAATGTATAGTCGAACGTGTACCACGGCCCTTCCACATCCGGCGCCGGCGGCGCTTCGTTCTCGTGGCGGACGTAATTGCCGATCAGGGCCTTGGTGACGCCGAACTGAACGTCGGTCTCCAGAAGCGGATCGTCGTTGACATAGATCTGCGAGATCAGTGTCTTGAAGCCGGGCTTGTAGATCAGAAAATGGATATGCGCGGGCCGGTAATTGTGCGGCCGCTTCACCGCGCGGATGAAATCGCCGACCGGGCCGTCGACCGGAATCGGGTAGCCGGCCGGCAGGATGCTGCGGAATGCGAACCGGCCCTGCGCATCGGTGCGGAACTGGCCGCGCAGATTCATGTCGGCCTGGTTGGGGTCCTGATTTTCGTAAAGGCCCTCGGTCGAGGATTGCCACACGTCGACGACCGCGTCGGCGATCGGATCGCCCTTCCCGTCCACCACCTTGCATTCCGCGAACAATACCGGCCCCGGCGTCGGAGAGCGCACGATCGAACCGCCATTCGGGGTCGGCGGAGAATTCAGCCGCCAGAACGGACCGAGCATCGAGGCCGACGTTTCGGTCTGCCCCTTGTTGCCATTGTTGAGGAGGCAGACCAGCGATGAGACGCCAAGGGAGCCGGCCATCAGCACGACCTCATTGTGCGACGCATCCGATTTCTGGCCAAGCCGCACGATGAAATTGCAAGCCTGGTGAAACTCTTCCTCACTCAGCCTCGCCTCCCGGATGAAGCCATGCAGGTGCTTGATCATCACCGTCAGGATTTCGCGCAGCCGCGGGTCGGGCGTCTTTTCGATCGCCTTGAGTACCGCAACAGTGACTTCGTTTTGATCGCCGATGATCATGGCGTTTCCTCTACCCTCAGCCCGTCCTTCCGGCGGCTGTCGAGCACCAGCACCGAGGCGGATTGGAACAATTCGCTTTTGTTATAGCAACTTAGGCGACGAAACTTCAAAGCAATCCAAGCTCGCTCAGTTCACGCCGCAGGTGTTCCGGCATCGCGGCGGCCCCGCGCGCCGCCCGGTCCAGGTCGCTCGGGACGTCGCTATCCGGGAAATAACGCCAACCCTGGAAAGCGCGGTAGGGGCGCGGCGTCACCAGCCTGATCTTGCCGTCCAGCACGATCCGGCAGCGTCCGATCCCGTCCTTGTCGACGAACGGGCGCAGATCGAGGATGCGCTCGCGGCACATCACCTGCCCTTTGATCACCCAGTAGAGCGAGCCGCCGTCCAGCAACTCCTCCATGCGCTTTGGCACCATGCGGGTTGTGTGGACGTGTTCCGGCTTCCGACCCCGCTTCTTCTGCTCCTTGAGGCGGGCCGAAACCCACGATTTCAGATCGTCGACGGAGTCGCAGCCGACGCACAATTTAATGAGATGAAGCGGCATGCCCTTTCCTAGCGGCGGCGCGGTGGCGCCGTCAAAGGCGGCGGCACGTGCTCTCCACAGGTCAGGTCTGCTCCGCGATAGTCATAAGCCGGGCGCCTTCTGCGACCTGGCTGCCGACCACGGCGGCGATCTCCGTGACGATACCGTCGCGCATCGCCACGATGGCGTGTTCCATCTTCATGGCTTCGATCAAGGCGAGCCGCCGGCCTTTCGCAACCTCTTCGCCGTCTGAAACCAGGACGGCGAGCAGCTTGCCGTGCATCGGCGCGCGCACCGCGCCGTCACCCGTCCCATGGTCGGCATCGCCCGCTTCGAAATCCGCGAGCGCGACCTGCGTCTGGCGTCCGCCCCGCAGCACATAGACTGTCTGCGGGGTCTCGATCACAGTGGCATCCGGATCGGGCGCCGCGCCCTCCACTGTGACCCGCCAGCGTCCCTTCGTGAAATCAACTAGCGCCACGCCGGGTTCGCCATTTACGACTATGGGAAATGTTGTGGTTCGCACTCCCGAAAGCTGGAAGCCGTCGGCTATGTCCCATGGCGATGGCGGCGCATCGGGGTCGGATGGCTGCGGCCGCAATCGTGCGATCAGCCGCTCGGCGCCACATGCAGCGGCCGCTTTGTCGATCCCGGAGACATCAAGCCCGAGTTCATCGTAGTGCCGGGCAATGTAACCCGTATCGAAGTCGCCGTTACGGAAATCGGCCGAGCGGCACAGCGCCGAAAGAAAGGCGAGATTGGTGCGCGGCCCCGCGACGATCGTGCGCCGGAGCGCGGCGTCGAGACGATCGAGCGCCGCCTCCCGCGTGTCGGCATGCGCAATCACTTTCGCGATCATCGGATCGTAATAGGGAGAAATCTCGCCGCCCTGTTCGACGCCACTGTCGATGCGCAGGCCCTCGCCTTCCGGAAAAGACAGCGAGACCAGCTTGCCGGTCGATGGAAGAAAGCCGCGCTCGGGATCCTCGGCATAAAGGCGCGCCTCGACCGCATGGCCGCGCAGCGGAATCTCAGCCTGGTTCGTTACCGGGAGACGCTCGCCCGCCGCGACACGGAATTGCCATTCGACCAGATCGAAACCGGTGACCGCTTCCGTCACCGGATGTTCGACCTGCAGCCGCGTATTCATTTCCATGAACCAGAAGCCGTCACGTTTCAGACCGCCCGATCCATCGGCGATGAACTCGACCGTGCCCGCGCCCGCATAGCCAACGGCCTTTGCCGCGGCGATCGCCGCCGAACCCATCCGCGCGCGCAAGTCTTCGGTCATGCCGGGTGCGGGAGCTTCCTCGATCACCTTCTGATGGCGTCGCTGCAATGAGCAATCGCGTTCGTAAAGATGGATCGCGTTGCCGCGCTTGTCCGCGAAGACCTGAATCTCGATATGACGCGGCGTCGCGATATATTTCTCGATCAACACGCGATCGTCGCCGAAGGCCGAGGCCGCTTCGCGGCGCGCCGCTTCGATCGCAGCATCGAAATCGGCATGCTTTTCGACGAGACGCATGCCCTTCCCGCCACCGCCTGCGATTGCCTTGATCAGCACCGGATAGCCGATCTCGTACGCCTTGCGTTTGAGGAAGGCGTTGTCCTGCTGCTCGCCGTGATAGCCGGGGACTACCGGGACGCCGGCCTGCTGCATCAGAGCTTTCGCGCGATCCTTCAGTCCCATCGCGCGGATTGCAGCGGGAGGCGGTCCGACAAATACGATCCCGGCGTCCGCGCAGGCTTCGGCGAATTCCGCGTTCTCGGAGAGAAAGCCGTAGCCGGGATGGATGCAATCCGCCCCGCTCTGTTTGGCGATTGCAAGCAGCCTGTCGCTCACGAGATAGCTCTCGCGCGCGGGCGCCGGGCCGATCAGATAGGCCTCGTCACACTGGCGCACATGCGCCGCATCGGCGTCAGCCTCGGAATAGACCGCGATGGTGCGCAGCCCCATGCGCTGCGCCGTCCGCGCGATCCGGCACGCGATCTCCCCGCGATTGGCGATCAGGACCGAGGCAAACATGAATCACCTGCGCCGTAGCTGAACGGCGCGGAGGATGCCCGCACAAAAGCTGCAAAGGAAGAGCCGAGCGTTATTGCTGCGCGCCCGTCGTGGTGGGTGTCGCGGGCGTGGCGGGTCTGACCGGCTGCGGAAATGGATCTGCGACCGCAGGCTCGGGCGGCGCGGACCTTGGCGCCTGCGCCTTTTGCGCGCGCCGGGGCGGAGGCGATGGCTGGGGCCGAGGCTCCGCACGCGGTTCGGGTCGCGGCTCCGCCCGCGCCTCGGGCTTCGGAAGCTCGCCGACACCGTTCTGTCCAGGGCGGCCCGGCTCATTCGCCATGATGCTGACCGGGGGGATGGACGCCGCGGTCGGGAAATCGATGTTTACGGGCGAATGCGGCGGAGCGGCAGGCTCCGGCGCTTCAGCCTGGGCCGCAAGCGCGGGATTGTTCGCCGCCGCGGGCTTTTCACCCCAATTGGCCGCAAAGCGCGTCACGCGCGCGTCATAGGCATTTTCATTCATATTCGCGACGATCTGATCGCGCCGCTTGAGGAAAGCGAAGACGTAGCAGGAGCTGGGCTTGCACTCGTCCCGCGCCATCAGGACCTGAGCAACAAGTCCGAAGCGGTCGCTTTCCAGACCGCGCAGCATCGGGGTGAGCAGCCGTGCGTAGGCAGCTTGTTCACGCCGCGGCAGCGCCGCAATATCGCGCAGAACATCCAGCCGTGCACCGACATAATTGAGCGCCGCAGCGATTTGCTCCGGACCTGCAAACAGCGCGCGCTCACAGGCCTCATGGACGAGATCGCCGCCGACGGCATCGAGACAGGCGAGGCTTGAATTGGGCAGCAAAGCCTGAGCGTTCAGCGCACCGACGCGGGCCTCCATGGCCCGGCGCTGCTCGGCCTTGCTCTGCATATCGTATCGTTCGAGCGCGAATGCGGCGAGGCCGAAGACCAGCACCATCGCGGCGATGATCGTCAGCCCCTGACGAAGGCCGTAACGCATGATGGCAAGCACAGCGATGATCGCCATCGCTGTGGCGATCGTCAGCGTCCCCCAGAGCGGAAATCCCGTCACATCACCCATGCATACAATCCGGCATCATCCCACCAATCTGCCGTGACAGCCAATTGGACGCCGTAATACGGGCCGAAGCAAGACACCTTCAAGCCCCGAAAAAGTTCCGACTTTCAAACCCCACCGGCCGATCGGAAGGACGGCGTCAGATCGCTCGCGGCGGCCATCGCGCCCTTGGCCTCGACCGATGTCAGCGCCAGCGAAGTCTTCAGATCAGTCACCCCACCACCGCTCGCAGCCGCAAGCAGGACCGCCGCCATCTGCGTCTCCCCTGGAGCCTCGGCGATCACCAGGAAGTCATAATCGCCGAAGGTGACATAATAACCCATCAGCTTGCCCCCGACCTTCGCAAGCAGGCGCGAAACCGCGGCCGAACGGTCTTCCGGACTGACCACCATGCCCTTAATGGCGTCGCGCGTATATCGCCCCTGCGTGATGAATAGCGGCATCTGACCTCCGTACGACGGCTTTGCCGGCTGCAGGAACCTTTTTTCCTCCGGTACGTTCGCTACGGCATCGCTCCATGGAGGCACCGTATGCGACTTATTCTCGGGATGCTGCTAGGCGCCCTGCTTCTGGTAGCCGGTGCTTATTATCACGACACCATGCACACCTCGACTGTCGCGTCGGGCGCCGCCGCCACGCAGAACCGTCCGATGGTGAACTGGGACGTGGTCGAGACGAACTGGAACAGCTTCAAGATCCGCGTTCAGGAAGGCTTCGCCGACCTGCGCGCCCGCATCAACCGCGCCGCTTGATCACATGCCTCAGCGATGACGATCGAGCTGGCTTTCGCGAGCCACGCGTTCGAACGCCTCTTCGGTATTCTTGATCCGGTATTGATGCTCGTCGCCATCCGGCGGGAGCAGCTTCATGATCTTGAAGGTTCCGTCCGCGGTGGCCCGGTTCAGGGGACCTGCGATGTAACGGACCGTCTGCCCCACCATGAATTTATGAGATTTCAGCACACCGATACTCCGTCTAACGCGACAGGTTCGCCCTACCTGCGTCAGACCGCTTTGCGGCCTGAATTTTCATTAACATGTTGCTTTATAGCACCATTTGCGCCTGACGGGGGCAAAAAATCAGGTTTCTTAGGGGTGCAGGGTTATTCGTTTATTCTCAAATACTTAGAGTGCTAAAGATAAGCCCTGACGAAAATGGCCCTCGGGGAATCCCCCAAGGGCCAGCCAGGCCGCAGTACTGAAACGCTAGCGGCGGATCTCTTCACAAAGGGTCGTTCCGGACGCGTTTGTGACGCAATTGCGTTCGCGGACCGCCGGCGCGCGCTCTTCGACGATCACGCGATCTTCGCGCACGCGGCCGTTGTCGGCTGTGCCCGCACCGACCGTCCCGCCCACGCCTGCGCCGACGGCAGCACCGACCGGACCGCCAACCACCGCACCCACACCAGCGCCAACAGCCGCACCCGTCGCCGCTCCGGCAGCCGCATCCTGCGCATGAGCGAGGCCCGGCAAGATCCAGAGCGCCGCGGCGGCGGCTAAACCTATCTGTCGCATTTGGTCCTCCATGAATGAGTCGGACAAACGCAGGTTGCGAACGGCGGTTCCCCCTTCGCGCGAGATGGTTTCACCGCTAAGTTTCAGCAAAATGAAGAGCGACATTCGTCGCGCGGACTGCGTCAGGCTGCCGGTTCATGCTCAATCTGATCCTTGCCTGCATTCTTGCCGCGATCCTTGGCTTCGCCGCCCATCGCGCCAGCATCTGCACGGTGCGCGCGGTTGCCGAGTTCACGCATTCCGGCACGGGCTACATGTTCGGCAGCATCGTGAAGTCGGCGCTCTGGGTGTTCGCCATCACCATCCCGGTCTTTCTGCTCGTGCCGCAATCGGCAAACAGTCTGAGCGGATGGCAATTGACAATGACCGCGATGCTCGGCGGCTTGCTGTTCGGCATCGGCGCCGGCGTCAATGGCGCATGCGCCTACGCCACCATGGCGCGGATGGTCGATGGCGAGATCGGGATGTTGCTCACGGTCGCGGGCTTCGTGCTCGGCGTGCTGATCTTCGTGATGCTGATCGGGAGCGGCACACTGGTGCGGCCGGCGCCAAGTCCCAGTCCGATCCCCTCGCTGCTTCACGTCGCGCCCTATGTCGGCGCCGTCCTGCTCGCCCTTGGCCTCTTCGAATTGATCAGGCTGTGGCGCAGCCGTCCGGCGGGTTCGACATTGCGCGAGATGGTGTTGGCACCGGCTTATCGGCTATCGACTGCTGCTCTCCTCATGGGTGTCGCCGCGGGTGCCATGCTGCTGCTGTTCGGATCGCCGGGTTACACCTCGACCTTTCAGCAGGTGGTCGAGGCCCACGCCGGCACCCGGCCGATGCCGCCTTATGGCCGCTGGCTGGTGGTCGGCGCGGTGCTGCTCGGCATGTTGGCCTCGACCCTGCAGCGCGGGAGTTTCCGGGTCGACTGGCGGCCGCGATGGTCGTGGCTGCGCAACATCTTCGGCGGCATCCTCATGGGTCTTGGCTGCGCGCTGCTGCCCGGCGGGAACGACGCGCTGATCCTTTACGGAATACCGGGGCTTTCGCCGCATGCACTGCCGGCCTATGCCGCGCTGCTACTCGGTATTCTCGTTGCGCTTCTGACGATGCGTTCCGTCTTCAAGATCGAGATGCGGGTGGCCTGCCGCAACGATATGTATATCGCCGATGCGAGCGCCGATCTCGCAAGGCGCGACAAGTGACAAGGCCTTGAAATGAAGATTCAGTTTGCCGGTTGCGGCGATGCATTCGGTTCGGGCGGCCGTTTCAATACCTGCATCCATGTGACGGATGGCGACCGTCAGTTTCTCATGGATTGCGGCGCAACCTCGCTAGTCGCCATGAAAAAGGCCGGCATCGACCGCGGCGCCATCGATGCGATCCTCCTGACGCATTTCCACGCCGATCATTTTGGCGGCATCCCCTTCTTTATTCTCGATCAGCAGTTCGGCGTAAAACGCACCCGCCCATTGTTGATCGCAGGTCCACCCGGATTGAAAAGCTGGTATGACCGCGCGATGGCAACCTCGTTCCCTGGCGAGCGAACGCTGCCGTTCGAGTTGACCCTGCAGGAGGTCACAATCGGCTCGCCGCAATCCTTCTGCGGAACGACCGTCACCCCGTTTCATGTCCGCCACGACGACCGCGCCGGCCCCTGCCTCGCCTATCGCATCGAAAGCGCGAGCCGGACCTTGTGCTTCTCCGGCGACACGGAATGGACCGATGTGCTGATCGATGCCGCGCGTGGCGCCGATCTCTTCATCTGCGAATGCTACATGTATGAGAAGCTGCGCAAATCGCACATGACACTGACGGTGTTGCGCCAGCATCTGCCAGCGATCGGAGCCAAGCGCGTGATCCTCACCCATCTGAGCGAGGACATGCTGGCGCATCTCGCGGACGTCGAGCTTGAATGCGCGGTCGATGGAATGATCGTCGACGTCTAGCGCTCAGAAAGTCTCGACCCAGGGCCGCAATTCAACTTCCGAGGTCCAGGCATTGCGCGGCTGGCGCAGCACGTCGAGATAGGTCTGAGCGATCGCGTCGGGATCGAGGAGCGAGTCCGGGTTGTCGGCCGGGACGACCCGCCGTTCGGAGCGAATGCCGCCATCGATCACGAAATGGGCGATGTGAATGCCCTGCGGTTGCAATTCGCGGGCGAGACTTTGCGACAGGCCGCGCAGGGCAAATTTCGCCATCGCAAAGGGCGCGGACCTGGCATAGCCCTTCACGCCCGCCGAAGCCCCGGTGAAAAATATCGCGCCGTGCCGCTTCGGCAGCATGCGCCTCGCGGCCTGCTGCGCCACCAGAAAGGCGCCGAAGGCCGACACCGCGATGGCTTTTTCGACATCGGCCGGCACGAGATCGATGAAAGCGCCGCGGGTGCGGAAACTCGCATTGTAAATGACCACATCCGGCGCACCGACCGTGCTCTCGACCTCC
>NZ_DATMRX010000331.1:0-41425 GCF_035565855.1 Pseudorhodoplanes sp. | reverse complement strand
ACCCGGTAGAGCACGGGAGCGGTCTGCCGCTCCTCCGGGGAGAGGTAGACGTTACGCGAGGACATCGCGAGGCCGTCCTTCTCCCGGACGGTCGCACAGCCGACGATCCTGACCGGGATATCGAGATCCCGGGCCATCCGGGTCACGACCTTGAGCTGCTGGTAGTCCTTCTGGCCGAACAGCGCGAAATCCGGCGTGACCTGGAGGAACAGCTTGGCGACCACGGTGGCGACCCCGCCAAAAAAATGCGGGCGATAGGCATCCTCCAGCCCGACCTGGGCGGGTCCCGAGGGGGAGACCGCCGTCGAAAATCCGTCGGGGTACATCGCGGCGTCGGTGGGCGCCCAGACCAGATCCACTCCAAGTTTAGATAACGCGGCTACGTCGCGTTCGAAATTGCGGGGATAAGATCCGAAGTCTTCGGTCGGTGCGAACTGCTTTGGATTCACGAAGATCGAGACGACAACGGCTCCGGCCTGTCTGCTTGCACGTTTTACAAGTGAAAGATGCCCTTCGTGCAATGCACCCATGGTCGGGATCAGCGCAATGCTCTTACGCTTGCGCCGTAAGTCGGCAATGGCCTTGCGTAGCGACGGAAGCGTTCTGACGATCACCGGCCTTCGCACGATTAACCCTCCGGTTCGCTGCGCGACATGTTTCTGATCCGATTGGCCGCCGCGCCGTTGCCGCGCGGCCACGGATTAATGATGAACGCGCCGGCGTGCAACGAATGCTTGACCGGGCACGATGCAAAGGCAGAGGATAGCAAGCGGCAAGGGTGTTTGCGTCATGTTGGTCCAGGCGAATATTGGGCCCCGCAAATCAGCGCATGTTGTCGTTGTCGGAAACGAGAAAGGCGGGTCTGGCAAGTCCACCACCGCCATTCACGTCGCCATCGCGCTGCTGAAAGCGGGCCAGAAGGTTGCGACCATCGATCTGGACTCGCGCCAGAAGAGTCTGACCCATTACGTACAAAACCGTAAACTCTGGGCGCAACGCGAAAATCTGCCGCTCGAGATTCCTCTTCATTTCTGCGTCGCCCGGGCCGAAGGCTTGCGCAATGACGAGAACGAGCATGCCGAGTTCATCGCTTTTGCGGAGACCATCGGCGCCATCGAGCATACCCACGACTTCGTCGTCATCGATACGCCCGGCTCGGACTGCTACCTGATGCGCCTCGCGCATGCGATGGCCGACACCCTGATCACGCCGCTCAACGACAGTTTCGTGGATTTCGACGTCCTTGGGACGGTCGATCCCCAGACCTACGAACTGACCGGCACCAGTCATTATTCGGAGATGGTGCGGGATGCGCGGCGCCAGCGCCGCAAGGTCGATCAGGAGGCCGCGGACTGGATCGTCGTGCGCAACCGGCTTTCAACTTTAGGATCGCGAAACAAGCGTTTGTTGTCGGAGGGATTGCAGTCGCTCGGACTCCAGCTCGGCTTCCGCGCGACCGATGGGTTCTCCGAACGCGTCGTCTACCGCGAGTTTTTCCCCCGCGGGCTTACGGCGCTCGACGCCATCAACGAAACCACGTTGGGCACCCGGCCAAATCTGTCTCATGTCACCGCTCGCGAGGAGGTCTATTCGCTCCTCGAGGCGCTGATGCTGCCGATAGACGAAAAGGGCCGGCGCCGGGCGGCGGCGCGCGCGGAATGGTTCAACTCCGCCCACAAGCCGCTCGAAATCCACGACCTTCTGGATTGAGTGGTTAGCGCCACAGGCACGACCGACGCGGATTTTGACCTTCGTCCGCCAACCAGCCATTGATTCTATTCAGGAAAAAGCTTGTCCGCGCCGCGGTGTCGCGGCTACGAGGCGCGCAAAGTGAGGCGTGTGCCCCTATATTGCCGTGCGAGCGAGGGAATCGGACCTTTGCTGGCGCTTCGCAGGATCAGGGTCAGGCTGGATGAGCAAGGATCGTCCCGATACCGGGGTTTCCAAGACCGGCTCCGCAAAGCCGGTCGCGTCCCGTGCGGAAATCGACGCGTTTCTGGCGAGAGTTCGCGAGATGGCGCCGGTCACGCTGGCCGGGCAGCGCGGACGGCTGGTGTTTGCGCTCGACGCCACCATGAGCAGACAGCCGACCTGGGATTCCGCATGCCAGCTGCAGGCGCAGATGTTCGAGGAAGCTGCACGGATCGGCGGCCTGGATGTCCAGCTGGTCTATTTTCGCGGGCTCGGTGAGTGCAGGGCGTCCGATTGGGTCGCCCAGCCGGAACGGCTCGGCGCTTTGATGGAGCGGATCGATTGCCGGGGCGGGCATACCCAGCTTGGCCGGGTTCTGAAGCATGTCCGCAAGGAAACGAGCAGGCGCAAGGTTCAGGCGCTGGTCTATGTCGGCGATGCCATGGAAGAGCCGATCGACGATCTCTGCGCGGTCGCAGGCGAGCTTGGCCTCAGCGGAACTCCGGCCTTCATGTTTCAGGAGGGAAGCGATCCCATCGCCGAAAATGCTTTCCGCGAGATCGCGCGCCTCAGCCGCGGGGCCTATGGCCGCTTCGCGCCGGGTGCAGCGCAGGAATTGGCGGAGCTGTTGCGGGCGGCGGCCGCCTACGCAGCGGGTGGCATGAAAGCGCTCAGCGATCTGTCAGCCCGGCAGAGCGGCGGTGCGCAAAAGCTGCTACGTCAGATGAGCTGATCCGGGCATACCTCAGACATGGGTCCTCTTATCCTCGGCGCCGTTTTGCTGCTCGTTGCCATATGGGCAATGTATGGCTTCGCTCGCGTTGATCCGAAGGTTGCGGCCCAGGTGCTGCGCAAGAGCGGCGGCATCGCCGCGTTGGCAGGAGCGGCCTTTCTGACCGCGCGGGGGCAAGTGGGGCTCGGGATCCCGCTCGGCTTTGCCGGACTTTCGCTGCTCGGCTGGGTGCCTGGCATGGCCAGTCTCGGCAAGCGCATGAACAAGAGCGCCGGTCAAACGTCGCAAGTGCGTTCCGAGTTCGTCGAAATGGAGCTCGATCACGATACCGGCGTGATGCGCGGTCGCATTCTCAAGGGACGCATGGCCGGCGTGACGCTCGACGCGCTCGATGTGCCGGGCCTGATATCGGTGCTGCCGGAGATGGACGACGAAAGCCGCGCGCTATTGATGGCGTATCTTGACCGCAGGGAGCCCGCCTGGCGTGAACACGCGAATGCGGGTGCGGCAGCGGGGCCGGGTCACGTCGACAGCGGAAAAATGACGGAAGAGGAGGCCTATCAGATCCTTGGCGTGGAGCCGGGAGCGAGCGCTGCGGACATCGGGCGCGCGCATCGTGCGCTGATGAAGAAACTCCATCCCGATCAGGGGGGCTCGACGTATCTCGCGGCGCGGGTCAATCAGGCCAAGGATCTTCTTCTCAAACGCCATCGGTAGTCTTCCTACTCAACGCAACACACACACAGACGTGTCGATCAGCTTCAGTTCCTGGTCGTGAAGCAGGCGATCTTGCTCCGCTTCAACTCCTTGCAGGCCTGTTCGGCTGCGCTTTCGTTCAGTCCTGCAAAGCGCGCGCGGTAAAAGCGCTTGTCGCCCTTCGCATAGACCTCAGTATAAGGCTCAGCTCCTTTCAGAAGGTTACCAGCCTTGCTTTTTGCATCTGCGAGCTTTTCGCGCGCTTCGTCGGGCGCTTCAAAGGCGCCGACCTGAATGATCCAGCCGCTGCCCCTTGGCTTGCGATCGGAGATCGAGAGCGGCGCGGACGATTTCACTGGCGCCGGTGCCGTCATGGCGGATGAGGTCGTTGGAACCATCGGCGTGACAGATGCGGTGACGACGGGCTGGGCAGGGGGCTGCGTCATGTCTTTCGCGCTGAGAACGCCGAGCACACCAGGACGCGCGCCAGGCGGCGGCGGAGGCAGCCGCTCGGACTCGGTTTCCGTGCGCGCGTTCTCGGCCGACCCCGATGCGTCGGTGCTCAGCGCGGTTCTTGCGGCAAGCGGTTCCGGCGACAGCATCGACAGCGCCGTAACTGTTTTCGGGTTTCCGGCCTTCACCGAGAAGGTCTTAACGAGCAGCGGCTTGATGGGCTCGGTCGAGCCCGGCACCGGCTGCTCCGGCTCTTTCGCGCTGCGTTCGGCCGTCCGGGCCTCCGGCTTGCGTTGAGGTGCCTCGGCCTTGGCGGGCGGGTTCGCAGCAGCGAGTCGGACCGGCTTTTCGGGGCGAGCCTGCGGTTCGGGTCGGGGCGTAGGGGCGGCTACAAGGACCGGCTTCGGCGCCGCAGCGTCGGCCACTTCGACGATCTTCGGAGCTGTGCGTGTGGTCGAGGCGAGGACGATCTTCTGATCGATCAGGCTGCGCATCTTGGCATCGCGTGAGCCGGCCGATGCGCCGCCCAGCACCACCGCAACGATCCGCCGGTCGCCGCGCTGGACTGCGCTGACCAGATTGAAGCCCGAGGCGCGGATATAGCCGGTCTTGATACCGTGCACGCCCGGCACGCGTCCGAGCAGCCGGTTATGGTTGGACATGCGAACACCGCGATAGACGAAGCTCTGCGTCGCGAAGTAGCGGTAATAGCGCGGGAAGCGGTCCTGGATCGCCAGACCCAGCAGCGCCTGGTCGCGCGCCGTGGTCACCTGACCGGGATCGGGCAGACCGTTCGCGTTCCGATAAACCGTCCTTGTCATACGCAGGGCCCGCGCCTTGCGGGTCATCAGCCGGGCAAATTCGTCTTCGGAACCGGCGATGTGTTCGGCAATCACCACCGAGGCGTCATTGGCGGATTTCGTCACCAGCGCCTTGATGGCGTCCTCGACCATCAGCGTCTGGCCGGGGCGCAGGCCAAGTTTGGTCGGCGCCTGACTTGCGGCATGCTCGGACACTTCCATCTGCGTGTCGAGTTTCACCCGGCCGGCTTCGAGCTGCTCGAACAGCAGGTAAAGCGTCATGATCTTGGTGAGGGAGGCAGGATAACGGATCGCATCCGCATTCGTCGCATGCAGCACGTCGCCGGTATTGGCGTCCACGACGATGTCGGCGTAGCGCGCGTCCATGGTCGAGGTGGCGGCTGTGTTGCGTTTGAAGAATTTCCGTTTCCCCCGGGCGTCCGCATCGGTCGAGGACAGCGACAGGACGGCCACGGTGCAGGCCAGGACGGCGAGACCGCAACGCAGCCCAAGCGAGGCTCCGGTCGTTACGCGAAACATGGTCACCCGATTTCCGCTTGATGAAGGCGCGTAGCGCGAATGTGATTTCCCCCAGCGATCCGGCAGGACGTCGCCGGACGCGTCCAAACTTCCACCGAAAATCAAGGTAGGAGCGTGACATTGCTAAAAAGTAAATCAAATCTGATGGTTAATGGAACTTGCCGCGATGCGGAAATCAGGCCTTGATTTTTTGTGCAGTGCAACATAAATGTGGCAACGGCGGAGAGAAAATGGCCGCCTTGAGACAAACGGCCCTGCGGGCCGGCGCAAAGGGCAAATGACATGACTCACTTCGACACCAAGACTTTCGACGAGTTCCAAAAGTTCGGCAAAGAGAGCGTCGATGCCGGATTGAACGCTTTCAGCACTCTCTCGAAGGGTGTTCAGCAGATCGCGGTCGAAACTGTCGACTACAGCAAGAAGGCGTTCGAGGACGGCACGGCGACTTTGGAAAAGCTGTTCGGCGCCAAGTCTCTCGAAAAGGCCGTGGAGATTCAGCAGGACTACGTGAAGAGCGCCTATGAAGGCTTTGTCGCACAGGCGACCAAGGTGGGCGAACTTTATGTCGACCTCGCCAAGGAGGCCTACAAGCCTTACGAGAGCTATCTCGCCAAGGTGACCCCGGGCAAGTAAGGGCCTGATCAGACGACCCATCGGCTCCACGACTTTGCCGACGATGAGATCAAGGCCCGGCCATGCGCCGGGCCTTATCGTTTCCAGCGGCGCGCCGATTATTTCGAGAGCCGCAGCCTCGCGAGATTCTGCGCGATGGTGGAGAAGACCGCGCTGAGCTGCGAAGCATTCTGGACGTCGTAATACATGTCACTTCTGGTCGCGCAGTCCTGCAGGAGCGATGCGTTGCCGTTGATGACGCGCACTGTGTAAAGCTTGATATTCGACGCTTTGACGTTGTCGCAGGCGAGCCTCGTCCTCGCATCGATCGATTTCTGGTTCGTCGACCAGCGGTTCTGCGTGTTGTCACCGTCGGTGAGCAGGATGATGACCTTGTCGATGTCGGCCTGAGGCGCGGCGGCGTTGAACGGGGCGACCGGCGACAGCATCTGGAACGCCATCTGCAAGCCGATGGTGACGTTGGTATTGCCGGTCGGGGTCATGGCATCGACCTTCGCATTCAGCGCAGACCAGTTGTTCGTCAGCGTTATCATTGCCGCCGGGCAATTTTTGGCCTGGCTGGCGGGATAGAGCGTGGCTTTCGCGCCTGCGCTAGCCGGAGCATTGTTCACGTCATTGTCCTGGTCGCGGTCCGTGACGCAGCCCTCCCAGGTATTCCTGCTGGCCGGCGTCCATTTCGATCTGGCGCTCTCGCAGCTCGATTTCGTGCTGTAGCCCCCCTGGGCACAAGACCCGTTGGTCTCTTCCCAATCCTGCCACCGGATCCAGGTCGCACTCCTGTTGGCTGTGTCGACATTGACGTCGGTGGCGAACGGCACGATGCCGATCTTCACATCGTCCGGCTTCTTGGCCGCGTTTTGCAGCGTCTTGAGCAGATCTTTCGCCGCGAGCTTGAGCTGCGCCATCTTGTTCGCCGACGCCATCGATAAGGTGTTGTCCAGCGCCAGTACGAGCTCGAGCCGCTTCATTCCCCAGACCACCTGAGCCGAGGAGCCGATCGCCATTTCCGGTTGCCACAGTGCCATGACGGTCGTTTTGACCAATCCCGTCGCAGACAGTTGCAGCTGGAAGCTGCCCGGCTGGGTCTCCGAAAAGGCAGCAGTAATCTTCAGATCCCTGACGTCGGGCCGATTGAAGTTGGTCTGAAATACCGAGACAGCCTTGGCCTGAAGCTGTTCGCGCGTAAGCGTCTGTGCGTCGCGCGACAGGATGAGGCCGGTCGCATCGAGTGCGGCCTGGATTGCGGTGCGCGCCGCGTTGGCGCGGCTGTAATCGATGGCCGCTCCAACGCCGCCGATCACGGGAATGAGGAGGAGCGCAAATGTCATCGCGACATTGCCGCGCCGATCCGCCGCAAGCCGTGTGATCGTTGCCGTGAACCGGCGGAAAAGATTGCGTATCATGACGCCACCCGATTTGCCGTTGGCTCGGGTGTAGGGCGGGCGGCTGAAAGCGCCGTAAAACGAAGCCCCGGAAAGTGGTTACGTTTCGTAAACGAACTGCCTCGAACGCCGCGCAAATTTTACGCCAATGCCCCGCTCTCGGCCAACATCCGCAAACCTGCGGCTGGCTATCTGGCCAGCCGCAGATTGGCGAGGTTTTGCGCGATCGTTGCGAAGACGGCAGTGAGCTGCGAAGCGCTCTCGACGTCATAATACATGTCCGACTTGGTCGCGCAGCCCTTCAGAAGCGTCGCATTCCCGTTGATGACCCTGATCGTGTAGAGCTTGATCGACGCGGCCTTCACGTTCTCGCAAGTGAGCTTGGTGCGCGCGTCGATCGCGTTCTGGCTGGTCGACCACCGGTTCTCGGTATTGTCACCGTCGGTCAGAAGCACGATGACCTTATCGAGGTCGGCTTGAGGGCTGGCCGCTGCAAACGGCGCGACGGGCGACAGCATCTGGAAAGCCAGTTGCAGTCCGATGGTGACGTTGGTGTTGCCGGTCGGCGATAGCTCGTCGACCTTCGAATTCAGTGCCGACCAGCTGCTGGTCAGCCCGATCATCGAGGCCGGGCAGTTTTTCGCCTGGTGCGCAGAATAGAGTGTATTCTTGAGCGCGGCCGAAGTCGCAGTGTTCTTGACGTCATTGTCCTGGTCGCGATCCCAGACGCAGCCGTTCCAGGTGCTGTGGGGGTTTGGGACCCAGCTGTGCTGGTAACCGGTGACCTGCTTACATTGCTTATTATTGCCAGATCCGGAGCAGGTGCAGTTCTGCAGATTGCCGCAGCTCGCATTCTTGCCGGTCGCGACCGTCTTGGTTTGCTTCACGCTATTGTAGCAGCCATTGGCAGCGGTTCCGTCCGTGTTGGAGCTCGGGCAGATGTAGCCGCTGTAGGTGCCGCTGGAGGGGATGGTCGTTACGGTGCTGGTGCTGCCCGGGCTTGCAAGGCATCGGAACTTGTAAGGCGAGCTGTTGGTGAACGGGCAGGTCGATCCCGGGCCGATGCTCGACCAGTTGGAGGGCCGGCTGCTGGCAAGATCCTTGTGCTCGGCCTCCCATTCGTCCCAGCGGATCCAGGTCGCGTTGACGTTGCTGGTTCCGACATTGACGTCGGTTGCGAAGGGCACGATCGCGACCTTGATGTCGTCGGGCTTCTTTGCCGCGTTCTGCAGCGTCTTGAGCATGTCCTTTGCGGCAACCTTGAGCTGGGTCATCTTGTTGGACGAGGACATCGAGCCCGTAACGTCCAGCGCCAGCACCAATTCAAGGCGCTTCATTCCCCAGACCACCTCCGTGTTGGCGCCGATAGTCATTGTCGGCTGCCACATCGCGGTAAAGGTGGTCGGGACCTGCGCGGTGGCTGACAGATCAAGCGAGTAGCTGCCGCTTTGCACAGTCTTGAAGACGGGGGTGACAACGAGATTGCTCAAGCTGGGATAGTTGAGATTTGCTTTGACCAGGGCGTCGGCCTTGGACATCAGCTGAGCCTGCGTGAGGGTTTGCGCGTCCTTGGACAGGATGAGCCCCGCCGCATCGATCGCCGCCTGCAATGCCGATTTTGCCGAATTGGCCCGGCTGTAATCGACGGCGGCGCCGACCCCGCCGATCACCGGGATCGTCGCGAGCGCAAAGGTCATGACCACATTGCCGGACTTGGCCGCGGCGAAGCGGGTAACGAGCTTCCGGGCCCGTTCGAAGAGTGCTGCGGTGTCAAACATGTGAGCGCACCTACGAGAGAAGGTTGCCGCAGCATGCTCCTGGGCCAGTCAAGGCCCGGTAAATTCAAATGAGTAAAGCCGGGGCGAGCGGAACATGAGCCGGCCGGATCGTCCCGCTATGCTGAAGAGATCGGTAACTCCGGCGCGCAAATTCGACCGATCTCCTTAAGGCTTCGCCGCACCGGCGCTCGACGGACGGGTTGTCAGTGAGCTCCGGCCTCAGCTCCACGGGCCTCGGAACTTCAAAGGGGGGCAGATGGGCGACATCGGGGAGGGCAAGCCTGGCAGGAACTCCGACGATGTCCCGCGGGACCTGAGGATAGTGGCTTGTTTTGCGACGTTTTCCGGTGGAAATGCCGCGAATTGTCCGCATTTGGCCGGATCATGGGTGGTGGACGCCCGCGATCGGTCCGACCAAGCCGTTCGCCAGCCTTGCGTTTCTGCGTGTGTCGCCTATTTGCCGCGGTCTGGCACAGCGCTTGCTCCGGCATTAATATAGTGCAGATTGCTGCGCGCCCGCCAGGATCACGACGCCCGAAACTCTGTGAATGCCCGAATCTGCAATGTCCGCTCTTCGTTCTGACCCGACCCGGGTTCCCTCTTGGCGGCTTGCGCCGCGCCTGGCCGATGACGACCGCAAGAAGCGCTCGGATTCCGGCGCGCCGGGGACCGCTGTCATCACCAAGACGCGGCCGCAGACCAAGCGGCCGAGCATGTATCGCGTGCTGCTGTTGAATGACGACTACACTCCGATGGAGTTCGTGGTCCATGTGCTGGAGCGCTTCTTCAACAAGGACCGCGAGGCCGCGACTCAGATCATGCTGCATGTCCACCATCACGGCATCGGAGAGTGCGGCATTTACACATACGAAGTGGCCGAAACAAAAGTCACACAGGTCATGGACTTTGCCCGCAAACATCACCATCCTTTGCAATGCGTCATGGAGAAGAAGTAGTCTTGGCTTCGCGCCGGGCTTTTCACGCAGCAAGTCACGACGTCGTCGATGAGGGGACGCAAGGCCGGGGGCGGCCATAAACAGGGGCTCTTGAAACCGGATCAATCCAGTCACTAATCCGGTTGAGACCCTGGGGACCTTTAGGGATATCGAATGCCAAGTTTCTCGCGCAGCCTCGAACAGTCACTTCATCGGGCGCTCGCGCTCGCCAACGAACGACACCACGAATACGCGACGCTCGAGCATCTGTTGCTTGCGCTTCTCGACGATTCCGACGCCGCCGCGGTGATGCGTGCCTGTAACGTCGATCTGGACAAATTGCGGCGGTCCCTGACCGCCTATCTCGAAGCCGAGCTGGAAAACCTCGTGACCGACGGTGGCGAGGATTCCAAGCCGACGGCCGGCTTCCAGCGCGTGATCCAGCGCGCGGTGATCCATGTCCAATCTTCGGGCCGGGAGGAAGTGACCGGCGCCAATGTGCTGGTCGCGATCTTCGCCGAGCGCGAAAGCCATGCCGCCTATTTCCTGCAGGAGCAGGACATGACGCGGTATGACGCGGTGAATTACATCAGTCACGGGATCGCCAAGCGGCCGGGCCTGACCGAGTCGCGCCCTGTGCGCGGGGCCGACGAGGATACCGATGCGAAAGGCAACGAGGAGCCCAAGAAGAAGGGCGACGCGCTCGAAGCCTATTGCGTGAACCTCAACAAGAAGGCGAAAGAAGGCAAGATCGATCCGCTGATCGGTCGCGACGCCGAGATCAACCGCACCATCCAGGTGCTGTGCCGCCGGCAAAAGAATAACCCGCTTTTCGTCGGCGATGCCGGTGTCGGCAAGACGGCGATTGCCGAAGGCCTGGCGCGCCGCATCGTGCATGGCGAAGTTCCCGATGTGCTGAAGAACGCCACCGTGTTCTCGCTCGACATGGGCACGCTGCTCGCCGGCACCCGCTATCGCGGCGATTTCGAAGAGCGCCTGAAGCAGGTGATCAAGGAGATCGAGGCGACTCCGGGCGCGATCATGTTCATCGACGAGATCCACACCGTAATCGGTGCCGGCGCCACTTCGGGTGGGGCGATGGACGCCTCTAACCTGCTCAAGCCGGCGCTGGCCTCCGGCACGATCCGCTGCGTCGGCTCGACTACCTACAAGGAATACCGCCAGTATTTCGAGAAGGACCGCGCCCTGGTGCGCCGGTTCCAGAAGATCGACGTCAACGAGCCGTCGGTTCCGGATGCCATTGAAATCCTCAAGGGCCTCAAGCCGTATTTCGAGGAATATCACAAGCTCAAATATACCAATGAGGCGATCAAGGCCGCGGTCGAACTGTCGGCGCGCTACATCCACGATCGCAAGCTGCCGGACAAGGCCATCGACGTGATCGACGAGTCGGGCGCCGCGCAGATGCTGTTGCCGGACTCCCGCCGCAAGAAGACGATCGGCATCAAGGAGGTCGAGACGACCATCGCGACGATGGCCCGGATCCCGCCGAAGACCGTCTCCAAGGACGATGCCGAGGTCCTGCAGCATCTGGAACAGACCCTGAAGACGGTGGTCTACGGCCAGGACAAGGCTGTCGAGTCGCTCGCCGCCTCCATCAAGCTGGCCAGGGCAGGGCTCCGCGAACCGGAAAAGCCGATCGGCTCCTACCTGTTCTCCGGACCGACCGGCGTCGGCAAGACCGAAGTGGCCAAGCAGCTCGCGGCTTCGCTCGGCGTCGAGCTGATCCGCTTCGACATGTCCGAATACATGGAGCGCCACACCGTATCGCGGCTGATCGGTGCGCCTCCCGGCTATGTCGGCTTCGACCAGGGCGGGCTCCTGACCGACAGCGTCGACCAGCATCCGCATTGCGTGCTGCTGCTCGACGAAATCGAGAAGGCGCATCCGGACCTGTTTAACGTGCTCCTGCAGATCATGGACCACGGCAAGCTGACCGACCACAATGGCAAGCAGGTCGATTTCCGCAACGTGATCCTGATCATGACCACGAATGCGGGGGCGGCCGATCTCGCCAAGGGCACCTACGGCTTCACCCGCAACAAGCGGGAAGGCGACGACGTCGAAGCGATCAACCGGCTGTTCGCGCCGGAATTCCGCAACCGCCTCGACGCCATCATCGCCTTCGGCCATCTGTCGCAGGAAGTCATCGCCAAGGTGGTCGAGAAGTTCGTGCTGCAACTCGAGGCGCAACTCGCGGACCGCAACGTCACGATCGAGCTGTCGGACGAGGCGTCGCGCTGGCTGATCGCGAATGGATACGACGAACTGATGGGTGCCCGACCGATGGCGCGGGTGATCCAGGAGAACATCAAGAAGCCGCTCGCCGACGAGGTGCTGTTCGGCAAGCTAAAGGATGGCGGCCACGTGAAGGTGGTCGTGGTCAAGGAAGAGGGCCGCGACACGCTTGGCTTCGAATATCTCGAAGGGCCGGTGACGCCGAAGCCCGAGAAGTTGCCCGCCGCGCGCGCCAAGGCGAAGCGCAAGCCGCCGCAGCGCAAGCCGAAGCCGCCTTCATCGGGTGGTGGTGGCAAGGGCAATGGCGGCTCGGATCCGTCGGGCCGCGGCTCGGTGCCGAAGGTGCCGCTGAAGGCGTAACGCTCAAGGTCCGACGCGGACAATTCAATCGATGACGAGGACGCCCGGAGCAATCTGGGCGTCCTGCGTTGCGGGATCCCCTTTCGCGGTCCGGCGGCGTGCTTGCGTTAGATCAATGTTGTGGGCGGAGCAGCCACGCAGCGTGCCTGTAACCATACCGGCAGGAGACGCAACATGGCCCGCATCATCGGCGCGATCGCGACATCACACACTCCAACGATCGGTTTTGCGTACGATCGCAACAAGCGCGACGATCCGGTGTGGGGGCCCATCTTCGAAGCCTACGAACCGATCCAGCGCTGGATCGCGGAGAACAAGCCCGATGTTCTGTTCATGATCTACAACGATCATGTTCACGCTCGGCATCGACGATCGCTACGAGGTCGCCGATGAGGGTGGCGGACCACGGGCGCTGCCGCCGGTGAGCGGGCACGCAGCGCTATCGCATCACATCGGCGCGTCGCTGATGGCCGATGAATTCGACATGTCGTTCTTCCAGGACCGTCCGCTCGATCACGGTTGCTTCTCGCCGCTGTCGATGATGTGTCCGCACGAGCCGGACTGGCCGGTGTCGATCGTGCCGCTTCAGGTCGGCGTACTGCAATTCCCGATCCCCACGGCGAGGCGCTGCTGGAAGCTTGGACAAGCCCTGCGGCGTGCCATCGAAAGCTATCCGGAGGACCTGAAGGTGGCGATGGTCGCCACGGGCGGGCTGTCGCATCAGGTTCATGGCGAGCGCGCCGGCTTCAACAACATGGAATGGGATCGCCGCTTCCTCGATCTGATCGAGCGCGACCCGATGCGGCTGACGGAGATGACGCACGCCGAATATGCCGCGCTCGGCGGGCTCGAAGGCGCCGAAGTGATCATGTGGCTGGTAATGCGCGGCGCGATGTCGGCAAATGTCCGCAGGATCCATCAGACCTATTATCTGCCGTCGGTGACCGGCATCGCGACAGCGATCTACGAGAACGAGGCGATGCACGCGCCAGCGGAGATTGTCGAGCGGCACCGCGCCCATATTGACCGGCAGTTGCAAGGCGCAGAAGCACTAAGCGGAACCTATCCTTTTACCCACGCCCGTTCGCTCAAAGGCTATCGCATCAACAAGTTTCTGCATCGTCTGATTGAGCCCGGCCATCGCGCGCGATTTCTCGCCGACCCTGAGCGGTCATTCGAAGAGGCACAGCTTTCGCAAGAGGAGCGCGCCATGATCCGCAACAGCGATTGGCGCGGGTTGATCAAATACGGCGCGAATTTCTTCATGCTGGAGAAGCTGGCCGCGGTAACAGGGTCATCCAACCTGCACATCTATGCCGGAATGCGCGGCGAAACGCTCGATGCCTTTATGAAGACGCGCAATGCGCCGGGTGCGCTCTATTCGGTTGCCGGCAAGGACGCAAAGAGTCTCGTTTGGGACAAGCCGGAACCCATGATGGAAAAGACGGACGCTTGATCCCGCACATAGGGTCGATGTTTTTTGTCGCGCGCAGCACTCACGCGCGCGATTTTTCTTGCTTGAACTTGCATCCAAGTACCATTCACGAATGCGGAGCCACACCTTCGTACCGACGATACGCATTTGCGCTGGAGGAACGAACGCCATGCGTCATTGTTTGTTTTGCATCGCTGCTTTTTCGTGCAGAACTGCAAGGCAGATGTGGAGTGAGTTTGCCGATGGTGGATGCGTCAGATCCGAAGAATATCAAGAACAAGATCGTGGATTTCCGCGAACGGGCCGCTCAGGCCAAAATGAAGGCGGCCGCCACTTCGGAGCGCGGCGCAAAGCGGATGTTCGAAGACGCGGCGCAGCAATACGAAGAGATGGCTAACAAGCTCGAACAGACAGGGCGGATTTATTAACAGCGCTGACCGGTTGAATTCGATTGATGGCGAGTGAAGGGTGATGGTCCTCACTCGCTGCGAGACTATCGGGACCAGACTCAATCCCGCTTCGGCATTGCCGCATCATCGAGTTCCGTTGCGCGTTTCGCTGCCGGCCGTGCCGCGAGCTTGGCGTAATAGGTTTCGAAGACCGGCCGCTTTTCGATTGTGCCAAACTGCATTCCCCAACCGAGATGCGAGCCGACATAGACGTCTGCGGCGGTGAAGCGCTCGCCGGCGATGTAGGGCGAACTCATGAGTGCCCCCTCCAACGTATCCAGGACTGCCTCATAGGTCCCGTAGCCGATCATCGCCCGGCGATCCGCGGGGACCTCAAATCCGAGCGCGCGATTGACTGCGGCGGCCTCCAGGGGGCCGGCGGCGAAGAACAGCCAGCGGTAATAATCAGCACGGTCGGCCGTGGCGGGCGCAAGGCCTGATTGCGGAAACGCATCGGCCACATAGGCGCAGATCGCAGCGCATTCGGTGATGACTTTGCCGTCATGCACGATGGATGGCACTTTCCCCATCGGATTGATCGCGAGATAGGCCGGCGCCTTCATCGTCGTGCCGAAATCGAGAATTTCGGTATGGTAGGACACGCCGGCTTCCTCGAGCATCCACCGCGCAATGCGCCCGCGCGACATCGGATTGGTATAAAGGATCAATTCGCCGGCCATGGAATCCCTCTTTGCGCGACTGGTGTTTGAATGGGAACAAGGCTCCGCTTGTTCGCGCAACGCTGCGTAATGCGCAAGGCGTTTCGATGACAGCGGAAAGGCATTTGGGCCGCGCCCGGGTTTCGGACGAGGGCAGGGCGCCCAAACGATGATCGCCGAATGTCGCTTGAAGACTGACCCCCATCATCGCCATCGCGCAACTCAGTGGCCGCTGTCTTCAAATCATGCTCGAGGGGTGATAGGACTATTTTCATGTGAAACGTTCGTCGGACCCATGCAGCGATAGCTGCACGCCATGAGGCAGTTAGCCGTTGTTCTTGCGCGCGGGGTTCAGCATGCTGCGGTCTATGCCGGAGCCCTACCGAATCAATTTCGTGAGCGACACCGCGGCCTGGCTCGGCGGCATCCGCTCTGCGTGGCTCTCGGTCTTCGCGTATGTGCTGTTCGGCACGTATATCGGCATCGGCGCGCTGGCCTACGATTTCAACTTCAGTCTCGCCTGGGTGATCTGGTCGACCCTGCTGGTTTGGGCAGGACCCGCGCAAGTGATCCTGATCTCGACCCTCGGCGGAGGCGCGCAGCTCATCGAGGTGGCGATAGCGGTCGGCCTGAGCGGTGTGCGCTTGCTGCCGATGGTGGTGTCTCTCATGCCGCTTCTGCGCGCACCGCAGACGCGCTCCTATCAGCTTCTGCTGCCGGCGCATTTCACGGCGGTCAGCATGTGGGTGGAATCGATGCGTCTGGCGCCGCAGATGCCGGTTGAGCGCCGCATCGCGTTCTGCAACGGTCTCGCCAGCGGCTACATGATGTCGGCCATGATCGCGACGGTCGCGGGCTATTACCTCGCCGCGCGCCTGCCGATCCTGCTTACGGCAGCACTTTTGTTTCTGACGCCGATGTCGTTTCTGGTTTCGATCGCGCGCAATTCCAGCATGCTGGTCGACCGGCTCGCGATGATCTTTGGACTGATCCTCGGACCGGTCCTCGCCTTTCAGAATGTCGAACTCGACGTGATGTGGGCTGGGATTGCCGGTGGCACGCTGGCCTATATCGCTCACCGGATCAGGAGCGGCATGCAATGAGCCTCACCACCTCGACGCTCTGGCCCTATGTCGTGCTGGTCCTCGTGGGCTTTTTGCCGAACGAAATCTGGCGCTGGCTCGGCTTTGCGCTCGCGCGCGGCGTCGATGAAGGATCGGAACTCCTTGTGTGGGTGAGGGCGGTTGCGACCGCGGTCCTCGCGGCCGTGATCGCCAAACTGATCTTCTTCGCGCCAGGAGCGCTCGCCAGCGTTCCGCTCTCGGTTCGGCTCTCGGCGATGGCCGCCGGCTTTGTTGCCTTCACGCTGTTCCGCAGATCGGTTTTCGCGGGCGTTGCCGTCGGCGAGGCGGTGCTGATCGCGGGCGCCTTCGTGGCCGAGAAACTCTAGCGCTTAAACGGACGGCATCGCGGCCGCCAGCTTTTTCGCCTGCTCCGCAAGAACCTCCGGCTTCTCCTTGTAAGAGGCGGCCGGCTTCATCGGCACGCCGTCCTTGCGCGGGATCACGTGCACATGCAGGTGAAACACCACCTGGCCGCCGGCATTCTCGTTGAATTGCTGCACGGTGACGCCATCGGCCTCGAACGCCCGCATGCCCGCTTTCGCCACGCGCTGCGCAATCTGGGCCACATGCGCGAGATCGTCGGGCGCGACGTCGAGGATATTGCGTGCCGGCGATTTCGGGATGACGAGGGCATGGCCCGGCGCACGCGGCATGATGTCGAGGAAAACGAGTGCGCGGTCATCCTCGTAAACCTTGTGACAGGGCAATTCGCCGCGAATGATCTTGGCAAAGATATTGTTGGGATCGTAATCCGGCATCGTGTCCTCACAGCGTCGCAAGTCGCGAAGAAATGGATAGCGTCCGAAATCGGACGCCATCGCTTCGGGCTAATCCTCAGTCTTGCGGAAAGGGGTCATTGCATCAAGTTCGCGGCCGGCGGCGTCCACATAGGCTCGCTCGCGCTTGAGATAATCGGCGATCGCCCGCCGCAGCGCGGGATCAGCAATATGGTGCGACGAATACGTGGTCACGGGCACATAGCCGCGCGCGAGCTTGTGCTCGCCCTGGGCCCCGGCTTCCACCGTGGTCAGCCCATGGGCGATGGCAAAGTCGATCGCTTGATAATAGCAGAGCTCGAAATGCAGGAACGGATGGTGTTCGATCGCGCCCCAGTGCCGGCCAAACAGGGCATCTGCGCCGATGAAATTGATCGCGCCGGCGATATAGCGACCGTTGCGCTTCGCCATGACGAGCAGGATCCGATCGGCCATGGCTTCGCCGATCATCGAGAAGAACGCGCGCGTGAGGTAAGGGCGGCCCCATTTGCGCGATCCGGTGTCCATATAGAAGGCGAAGAAATCGTCCCACACCGCTTCGGTGAGATCGCGGCCGGTCAACGGGTGGATGGTGATGCCACTCTCGAGCGCATCGCGACGCTCGCGGCGAATGGCCTTTCGTTTGCGCGAGGCCAGCGCCGCCAGGAAATCGTCAAAGCTCGTATAGCCTTCATTGCGCCAGTGGAATTGCTGATCGGTTCGCTTGAGAAAGCCGTGCTCGCTGAGCCTGTCCCAGTCCGGCTTCGGCAGGAAGGTGACATGCACTGACGAGGCCTGCCGGCGTTCACCGAGTGCGATCAGGCCTCGGGCCAGCGTTTGTTTGACCGCGTCGGCATAAGGCGACGGCTTGGCGAGCAAGCGCGGGCCCGTTGCCGGCGTGAACGGCACCGAGACCTGGAGCTTGGGATAATAGCTGCCGCCGGCGCGTTCATAGGCGTCGGCCCAGCCATGATCGAACACATATTCGCCCCGCGAATGCGACTTGAGATAGCAGGGCACCGCGCCGACGAGCTCGCCATCCGCGGTTTCGGCCAGCAGGTGCTGCGGTGCCCATCCGGTGCGGGGTGTGGCCGATCCGGACCGCTCCAGCGCCGACAGGAAGGCATGCGACACGAAAGGATTGCCGATCCAGCGGGCGGCGGCCGGTCCCTGCTCACCCATTGCATGAGGCTCTTCACCGCACGCTTGAGCCGCGCCGACCCCGGCGCAGGCATCCCATTGCGCGGCCGGAACTTCGCCGAGATTGGAAATGACCCGCAGCGTGAGTTCGAGGGGCCTGTCGGTCTGGTGTGAGGCGGCGTCGGACATTCGTTGGGTTCCTAGCCCGTCTTTATGGCCGAAATCCTTCGAAAATCATCTGGTCAGCCCAGCGCTGCGCGCGGAGCCGGTCCTTGTCGGTGCGGACGGTCCAGGTGAGGAGCGGCAAGCCGAAACCCCACCGGCCAAGCAGCGGCCAGAACCTTGTCAGGTCCCGGACCGACCAGGCGAGGAAATGCGGACGCGCGCGAAAGGCGTTGCGCACATATCGTGCTCTGCCGACAGGAACTGCCTCATCGCGCCGACTTTGCGCGACGAGGCCGCGCGGAAGTCCGGGCGCTTCGCGCTGCAATGCGCGGATCAGGGCCGGGTCGAACGACATTCCCGCCACCGGCCCGGCATAGCCCTGCAGAACCTCGGCAACCCGGCTCGCCAAGCGCACATCGCCGTCGAAGTGGCTCTTCAGTTCCAGCAGCAACGGCACCCGTCCGCCGACGAGATCGCACAATTCCTCAAGCCGGAGCATCCGGTCCGACGTGTTCTTGAATGCAATCGTCTTGAGCGTTGCGGCCTCGCGCGAGGCGACCGCGCCGTGGCCCTCGGTCAGCCGGTCGAGCGTATCGTCGTGAAACACCATCGCCTCGCCATCGGCGGACAGCTGGAGATCGCATTCGATGCCATATCCGCCCGCAATCGCGGCCGAAAACGCCGATCCGGTATTTTCGATCACGCCGTTGGCTGCGTCGTGGAGTCCACGATGCGCGATGGGTCGCGCAGTCAGCCAATCGAGACCGGCCATGGATGACGTGCCGTCAGGAGACCTCGAACATCCCCTCGACCTCGACCGCGGCGTCGAGCGGCAGCACGGAAACCCCGATTGTCGTACGCGCGTGCCGGCCCTTTTCGGCGAAAGCGGTCACCATGAAATCGGACGCGCCATTCATAACCTTCGGACCGTCGAGGAAGGACGGCACCGAACTGATGAAGCCGCCGAGCCGCACGACGCGCACCACCTTGTCGAGATCGCCGAGAGCAGCCTTCACCTGCGCCAGCACGTTGATTGCGCACATTCGGGCGGCCTTTTGTCCGTCCTCGACCGAGACCTCGGCGCCAAGTTTACCCTTGGCCACCAGCTTGCCTTCGGCGTCGAGACAAAGCTGTCCCGATACGACCAGCAGGCTACCGGTGCGCACGAAACCGACATAGTTTGCGATCGGGGAGGCCGGTGTCGGCAACACGATCCCGAGATCGGTCAGCTTCTTCTCGACAGAACCGGCCATTTCATCCTCCTGCGCGCCTCACAATGGACGCATTCTCTTCGCCGATTGATGCCGCCTCCGCAAGGGGCCGTTGCGACGGGCCCGTCCGGATTTTATCTTCCGAGTCAAAGGATTCGCACAAATGGGCCATGCCAGAATTTTGAACGTCGCCTGGGTGGTTCTGTTGACCTCGGCGGGGGCGGGTTTGGCCGCACCTGCGCAAAAGCCAGACACCATCACATTCGCGTCGCATCGCGCGATCTACGACCTCAAGCTTGCATCGGCGCGCGGCAACCGGCCCGTCGAGGCGGTTCGCGGCCGCATCCTCTATGACTTTTCCGGCAATGAGTGCGAGGGTTACGCGCTTCAATTCCGCCAAGTATCCGAAATCGATGCGGGCGAGGGCGTCCGCATGACGACGGACATGCGCGCCACGACCTGGGAGGACGCCGCGGCCAACGCCTTCCGGTTCAATTCTCAGAATTATGTCGATCAGAAGCTGAAGTCGTCGGTTGACGGGCGTGCGGAGCGAGAAAACGCACAGGTCGGTGTCAAACTGGAGAAGCCTGAAAAGAAGGCGTTCGAGATCACCGCACAGATCATCTTCCCTACCGATCACATGCGGCGCATCATCCTTGCAGCGCGGGAAGGCAAGACCTTGTTGCAGGGACCGGTTTTTGACGGGTCCGACAATGGTCAGAAGGTCTACGATACGCTGACCGTCATCGGCCAGCCGATCGAGCCGAGTGCAGCGCAGCCGGACGACGCCGCGGGCAAGGACGAGCATCTCTCGAAGCTGCGCCGATGGCCGGTCAGCATCAGCTATTTCGACAAATCCAAGACCGAGGGCGATCAGCTGCCGGTCTACGGCATCAAATTCGAACTGTACGAGAATGGGGTGTCGCGCGCTCTTGCGCTCGACTACAACGACTTCGTCGTCAGTGGCACGATGACCGCTCTCGAGACCCGCCCGACCAAACCCTGCCAGTGACAATCGCGCTCAGGCGCCATCGTCCAGCGCAAGTCCGCGCTTGATCGCTTCGCGCCCGAATTTTTCCCGCAGATAGTCTATCGTTCTTTCGCTTGCGGTCGCCTTGCGCGCGTAAGGGTCGAGCAAATCGTCGGGGTCGGCGCCCTCGGCGGTCCGAAGGTTCGATACCCCGATCCCGATCAGACGGAATTTGGTGCCGTCGATTTCCTTCTCCAGCAATTCACGACCGCAGCTGAAGATGCGTCGCGCGAGCTGGGTCGGATCGCTCAGCGAACGCGCGCGGGTGCGAATCTGGAAGTCCGCCGATTTCAGCTTCAGCGCAACCGTCGTGCCGCTCAACTGGACAGCCTTGAGCCGCGCGGACACCTTTTCGCTGAGATCCCAGAGGATTTTTTCGAGCGCGCGCATGTCCGCGATATCGGTGTCGAAGGTGGTCTCCGCCGAAACGCTTTTTGCATCGCGATCCGGCACCACCTTGCGGTGATCGATGCCGCGGGCGAGGCGACTGAGCCGCTGCCCCTCGGCGCCGAGGCGACGCATCAGCTCGATTTCGTCGAGCCTCTGCAGGTCGGCGATGGTGCGAAATCCCTCTCGGGCCAGGCGCTCCTGAGTCACCTTGCCGACGCCGAAGATGATGGAGATCGGCTTGCTCGCGAGAAACGCAGGAGCTTCCATCCGCCCGAGCATCGCAAAGCCGCGCGGCTTGTCGATATCCGAGGCGATCTTGGCGAGGAACTTGTTGTAGGACAGGCCGATCGAGACGGTGATGCCGATCTCGCGCTCGACCCTGGAGGCGAACAAGGCCAGCGATTGTGCGGCGCTGCGGCCATGCAGGCGCTGCGTTCCCGACAGATCGAGAAACGCCTCGTCGATCGACACCGGTTCGACCAGCGGCGTGAGCTCGCGCATCAGCGCCCGCACCTCGCGCGCCACCGCGACATACTTCGCCATATTAGGCTTGATCACCACCGCGTGCGGACACAGCCGCCGGGCCTTGAACATCGGCATCGCCGAATGGACGCCAAACGTGCGCGCGATGTAGCAGGCGGTCGAGACCACGCCGCGCGTTCCGCCGCCGACGATCAGCGGTTGATCGGCGAGGGCAGGTTGATCGCGCTTTTCAATGGTCGCGTAGAAGGCATCGCAATCGACATGCGCGACGCATAATTCGTCGATTTCGGAGTGGCGAGCGAGGCGCGGCGAACCGCAATTTGGGCAGCGACGGCCGGCCCCGGCATCCGCCAGGCAGTCGCGGCAGAATCCCTTGGTGCGGACGACAGGGGTCATGGCAGGGTCACGCCAACGGCAAAGGTCACGGAATGTCGCGTTCCACCGGCGGTCCAGACAACAGCCGACGGGCCTGTGCGACCCGCTCGGGCGCCACGCCGGCATTCTCGGCAAAGGCGATCATGTCTGATTCGTGTTGGGCCAGATGCTCAAGGACGCCCGCCAGAAACCACTTTTCCCGGGCGGCGGCTCGGACATCTCCCGGACCCATACCGGTCGCCGCCAGAAACCGGCCCAGACGCTCGGCATCAGCGGCCAGGAATCCAAGGGCCTGAATTGCCATGATTTCGGCGTCCTCGGACCGCAGCGTCGCATTGTTAATCATGGCTTTCCGTTTGCCTTTCCGTAACAAATGAGAATTACCTTCCGCCGCATTGCCCGAGTCCGCTTCCGGCGTGGCGGCGCCCGGCGCCCTTTCAGGCTGGGCGCGCGGAAGACTAGCCCAGGAGGGGCGGGGGAATGGCCAAGACAGTGCTGATTGTGGAGGACAACGAGCTCAACATGAAGCTCTTCCACGATCTTCTTGAAGCGCATGGCTATCACACCGTCGGGACTCGCAACGGCATCGATGCCATGGACCTTGCGCGCCAGCATCGGCCCGACCTCATCCTGATGGATATCCAGCTGCCGGAAGTCTCGGGACTGGAGGTCACGAAGTGGCTGAAGGATGACGCTGAGCTCAAGGCGATTCCGGTCATCGCGGTGACCGCGTTCGCGATGAAGGGGGACGAAGAGCGCATTCGTGCGGGGGGCTGCGAGGCCTATCTGTCAAAGCCGATCTCGGTCGGCAAATTCATTGAAACCATTCGTCACTTTCTCGGTAATGCATAAGGCTGATCGCAAATGACAGCGCGTGTTCTTGTCGTCGACGATGTCCCGGCCAATGTGAAGCTTCTCGAGGCGCGTCTCTCGGCGGAATATTTCGACGTGATGACCGCCCAGAGCGGTGCCGAGGCTCTCGCGATCTGCGAACGCGCCGAGTGCGACATCGTTCTTCTGGATGTGATGATGCCAGATCTCGACGGGTTCGAGGTTTGCCGCAGATTGAAGAGCAATCCGGCGACGCATCACATCCCCGTCGTCATGGTGACGGCGCTCGATCAGCCATCGGATCGTGTCGCCGGGTTGCGCGCGGGAGCCGACGATTTCCTCACCAAGCCGGTGTCGGACATCGCGTTGATCGCCCGTGTGCGCTCGCTCACGCGCCTGAAAATGATGACGGACGAACTGCGCATGCGCGCCGTCACATCGCGGGAAATCGGGATCGAGAGCGCAGAGCGCGAGGCGATCAATGAGTCCGGATCGCAGGGCCGCATCCTGATCGTGGATGACCGCCGTGCGTCCTATGAACGGCTCGCCGCCATGCTCGGACAAGAGCATGTCGTCGATATCGAATCCGACCCGAGTGCGGCGCTGTTTCGTTCCGCCGAAGGAAATTACGAGCTCCTCGTGGTGTCGCTTGGCCTTGAAAACTTCGACGGATTGCGTCTGTGCAGCCAGTTGCGCTCGCTCGACCGGACTCGAAATCTGCCAATCCTTGCGATCTGCGAACCGGACGAGACGCCGCGGCTGTTGCGCGGTCTCGAAATCGGCGTCAACGATTACCTGATGCGCCCGATCGACGGGCATGAATTGCAGGCCCGCGTCCGCACCCAGATCAAGCGCAAGCGCTATACCGAGCGGCTGCGGGACAACGTGCAGATGTCGATCGAAGCCGCGATCACGGACGCGCTCACCGGATTGCATAACCGCCGCTACATGGAGAGCCATCTCGCCAAGCTGGTCGAGCAGGCGGGGTCGCGCGGCAAGCAGCTCGCCGTGCTGGTTCTCGACATCGACTTTTTCAAATCCATCAATGACACCTACGGCCATGATTGCGGCGATGACGTGCTTCGCGAATTCGCCATCCGGGTCCGCAAGTCGATCCGCGGCATCGATCTGGCGTGCCGGGTCGGCGGCGAGGAATTCGTGGTGGTGATGCCGGAAACCGACATGTCGGTCGCCTCAACGGTCGCGGAGCGGCTGCGCCGCCGAATCGCCGCCGAGCCGTTCCCGATCGAGCAGGGGCGGCGCAGCATCGATGTCACGATTTCCGTCGGGATCGCGGCGCTGGAATCCTCCCACGACACTGCGGCCCAGCTTATCAAGCGGGCCGACCAGGCGCTGTACCGTGCCAAGCGCGATGGGCGGAACCGGGTAGTAGCGAACGCCGCCTAAGGGCTCGGTCCCACCCGGAGGACCCCGTGGACCGGTAAACCCTAATCTTTTAGGTTGATAGCAGATTGCCGGCCCGGAGCGGTCTTTGGGCTTTGATTTCCGGGAGTTGTGCGGGTAGCCTGCCGGCCAGCATCAGGTGCGGTCGTGGCCGCGCTGACCCGCGGCTGATGATGCCGCAATGGGTCGATCGACCTTTGAAAACCCTACGGAATGCTCAGGTCCGCCGCATCTCCTGGGTCCGTGGGGTCGGCCGGTCCGGAGGCGGTGACGAGTGGCCTCCTCATAACACCGCTTCCGGCCGGCCACCATTTTCTGGCGGAACCGGACCCAAGGTCTTCGCCCTGTCGCGTTTCAGGAACGCCGGCGGCGTCTTACTTGATCTTGGTCTCGCGGAACTCGACGTGCTTCTTCGCGATCGGATCGTATTTCTTCTTCGACAACTTGTCGGTCATCGTCCGCGAGTTCTTTTTCGTGACGTAATAAAAGCCGGTGTCAGCGGTCGACAGCAGCTTGACCTTAATGGTGACGGCCTTGGCCATGGTAACCTCGAATGGCGGGATTTGGCCGGGAAACTAGCGGCTGATCCGGCAAAGTCAAGAAATCCGCTAATTTAGGCGATCAGGTCCCGGAAGAAGGTCTTCCGCGGCATCCGGTAGAAGGGAACCGGCAATTCGTGGCCGAATCCCTCTGCCACACGCGCCTCGAGCTCCTGCAGGACGACACCGGTGATCGTCGGCATATCGAGGTTGCGCGCCTCTGAGATCGGCATCCAGACCAGTTCGACGAGTTCGGCATCGGCGTGGACGACGTTCTCGACCTTGTGCGCGATCGTGGCGGCGTCCACCGCGAAGAATCGGGTGTCGAAGCGGCGGGGGCGTCGGGAAGGGGTGATAGCGCGTGCGATGAAATGCAAGGACGACAGGTCGGGATAAAAGCCTGCCTTGGCGAATTCCGTCCAAGGGCCCTCCGGCACCGGTCCGGCATTGCTCAGCGGTGCTCCGAGAATGAGGCCGGTCTCCTCAAAGGTCTCGCGGATCGCGGCGAGCGCAAGCCCGCGCGCCCGCCCGATGCTCGGCCGCCTCGTGCCGTGCATCAGGTACTTTTCCGTGTATGCATTCAGAGGCGCCGCGACCGGCATCAGCCGATCGGTGGGCTCGAGCCGGCCGCCCGGAAACACGAACTTGCCGGGCATGAATTTGTGGCCGTGATGGCGCTTGCCGAGCAGTACCTTCGGCGTCGCGCCTGAACGGTCGACGATGATCAGCGTCGCTGCATCCCGGGGCCGGACATTCGGCGAACTGCGCTCGCGCTCGGCTGCCGTCAGCCGCTTTTCGAGATCGGTCAGCTGGCGCATTTCGAGGAAGTCGTTACCGCCGGGACCGGATCATTCTTGTCACCGCGAGGATCAAAGCCATGCATTCGCATGGCCCATTGCCAGGCGACCACACCGCCCTTGATCGGATGCATCAATGCGAAAGCAAGACCTAACGTCAGCGGCATCCAGATCGCGCCGTGGACCCAATAGGGCGGGGCGAACGCGGTTTCGACCGCAAGCACCAGCGGCACGATGATGTGTCCGACAAGGACGATATTGAGATAAGCCGGGAAATCGTCGGCGCGGTGATGATGCAGGGCCTCATCGCAAGCGGGGCAATGATCGTTGACCTTGAGCAGGGCGCGAAACAGACGGCCGCGGCCGCAGGCCGGACATGCACCGGCAAGTCCGCGCTTCACAGCCTGCCAGCCATCGCGTGGCGGCAGCGTCGTCATGTCGTGATTTATCGTCATCATCCTCGCCTCCTGCGTGGCAACCGATCTTCCCGCCGCCCGGTCGGGCGTGCGCGGGTTGAGCGGAGCGCGACGCGCTTGCCGGCCCGTCCGGCAGACATCAGTTCGAACCGCAGCGCACCCGCCACGGGAATGGCTTCCACGAGCTTTACCGTCACCTGATCGCCCAGCCGGTAGGTTTCTCCGGTCGAGCGTCCGATCATGGCGTGGCGGTCCTCATGATACTGGAAATAGTCGTCGCCGATGGTGCGAGCCGGAATGAATCCGTCGGCGCCGGTTTCGTCAAGTTTGACGAACAGGCCGGCACGCGTCACCCCGCCGATCCGGCCCTCGAACACGGCGCCGATCCGGTCGGCCAGATGGTGCGCGATCAGGCGATCGGTGGTCTCGCGCTCGGCGGCCATGGCCCGGCGTTCTGACGCTGAAATCCGGGCCGAAATCTCGTTGAGAGCCTTGATATCCGCATCGGCCGGAAGTGCGCCATCGCCCCATTTCAGCGCCCGGATCAGGGCGCGGTGGACGACGAGGTCTGCATAGCGGCGGATCGGCGATGTGAAATGCGCATAGCGCCGCAGGGCGAGGCCGAAATGGCCGTAATTCTCCGCGGAATATTCGGCCTGGGCCTGACTGCGGAGCACCACTTCGTTCACCAGGGTCTCGGTGTCGGAGCCTCTCACTTGCTGCAGCACGGTGTTGAACATGGCAGGCCGCAGCACCGCTCCTTTCGGAAACGACATGTCCAGCGTACGCAGCAGGTCGCGCAGGGCTTCGACCTTTTCGAGAGAAGGCTCGTCGTGGACCCGATAGATCAACGGCACGCCCGCGCGTTCGAGCGTTTCGGCCGCCGCGACATTGGCTAGGATCATGAATTCCTCGATCAGCCGGTGCGCGTCCAGCCGCTGCGGCACAATAACCCGATCGAGCGTGCCATCCGGATTGAGCAGGATTTTCCGTTCCGGAAGATCGAGATCGAGTGGACCGCGCGCATCGCGCGCTTTCCTGACGGCGCGGTAGGCCGCGTAGAGCGGGTCGAGTACGGCCTTGTTGATGGGACCCGTGGTGTCGTCGGCATTGCCGTCGAAGGCATCCTGGGCCTGCGCATAATGCAGCTTCGCTGCCGATCGCATGAGAATGCGATGAAACGTGTGCGAGCGCTTTCGTCCATCGGGCGCGATCACCATGCGGACGGCAATTGCAGCGCGGTCCACCGATGGCTTCAGCGAACACAGGTCGTTCGAGATGCGCTCGGGCAGCATCGGCACCACCCGGTCCGGGAAATACACCGAGTTGCCGCGCTCGAGGGCCTCACGGTCGAGGGCGGAGCCCGGCCGCACATAATGCGCAACGTCGGCAATGGCGACGGTGACGATGTAGCCGCCGCGATTGGCCGGGTCGGTATCCGGCTCGGCATGGACCGCGTCGTCGTGATCCTTTGCATCGGCAGGATCGATGGTGACGAGCGGCAGCGCGCGCCAGTCTTCACGGCCCTTCAAATCGGCCGGCTTTGCCGCTTCCGCTTCCGCCAGCACCTCGCGCGGGAAGACATGCGGAATGCCATGCGCATGGATCGCGATCAGGCTGACCGCACGCTCGCTCTTCAACGAGCCGAGACGTTCCTTGATCCGTCCGGTCGGCAGGCCGAAGCGACCTTCCTTCGCCACATCCGCAGCGACGAGTTCGCCATCCTGGGCGTCCATGGTCGCGTGGGGCGGGATGGCGAGTTCACGGCCAAGGGCCTTCTTGTCGACCGGCACCAGCCGTCCACCGCCGCCCGGAAGCGCGCGGAAAATTCCGAGCATGCGCTTCTTGGCGCGGTCGAGAACCTTGATGACACGGCCGGTATAGGTCGCGCGGCCGTCGCGCTCTGTGAGTTTCTCCACGCGCAGCAGCGCGCGGTCGCCGATGCCAGCGGCTTCGCCAGGCTTCGCCGCTCTGCGCAGTGTTGCGATCAGGATGCGCGGAGCCTCGCCATGGGCTTCCTCGTCCCAATCGGTCGGCATCGCGACAAGCTCACCATCGCGGTCGCGCTCGACGATGTCGGCCAGGGTGACCGAGGGCAGAGAGCCCGGCTTATGATGCTTCTTTCGGCGCGTTTCCACCGCGCCTTCATCGGCAAGATCGCGCAACACCCGCTTCAACTGGGCACGATCGGCATTCTTCAGCCCGAAGGCGCGCGCAATCTCCCGGGTGCCAGCCTTGCCGGCATGATCTTTGACGAATGCGAGCAGCTGGTCCCGGGTCGGGAAGGGGGCGGGGTTTTGTTTCGATCGGGCCAAGATGACCTCGATGTGGCCTCGGCCGGACCCTCCGGCAAGGGGGTTAATGAGCAACCTTGCGTTTTCGTTCTGCCACCTTCTCGGTTGCAGCCGGCCCGGCCGTTTTGGACCGGGATTTGGCGGCGGCCGACTTCGAGGCCGCCTTGCGCGCAGTGGTTTTCTTCGGCGCGGGCTTGTCGTCGGCATCGCCGGAAGCCGAGGCCTTGGCCTTTTTCGCCTTCGCCGGCTTGTCGGTTCCGTCCGGCTTGGCCGTCTTCGCCGCAGCCTTTTTCTTCTTGCCGCCGCCGGCCGCGATCCGGGCGTCGATCAGACCGACCGCTTCTTCGAGCGTGATATTGTCCGGCGTCTTGTCGGAGGGAAGCGTCGCGTTGACGCCGTCATGGCTGACATAGGCGCCATAGCGTCCGTTCTTGACGATGACCGGCCCGCCCTTGTCCGGGTGTTCGCCGAGCGAGCGGCCGGGATCGGCACCGAAACGCCGGCCCTTGCCGGGATTGGCCTTCTTTTCCGCAATCAGCGTGACCGCCCGGTTCAGACCGATATTCAAAACATCGTCGCCGGGTTCGAGATTTGCGTAGGTCTTGCCGAGCTTCACGTAGGAGCCGAACCGCCCGATACCGGCGATGATCATCTCGCCGGTTTCGGGATCCTTGCCGACGTCACGGGGCAGCGACAACAAACCAAGCGCCGTCTTCAGGTCGACATCGTCCGGTGACAGGCCTTTCGGCAGACCGGAGCGCTTCGGCTTCTCCTTGGTCTCCTTGTTACCCTCACCGAGCTGGACATAGGGGCCGAACCGTCCGCCGCGCAGCGTGACGTCCTCGCCGGTCTCGGGATCCTTCCCGAGGAGTTTCGTGCCGGTGTCGCCGCCATTCGCGCCCGGCGTGAGCTGACGGGTGTAATTGCATTCCGGGTAGCGTGAACAACCGACGAAGGCGCCGAACCGGCCGACCTTCAACGAAAGCTGCCCTTCGCCGCAATTCGGGCATTGGCGCGGCTCGCCGCCGTCTGCGCGCTTCGGGAACACATGGGGCCCGAGCAGATCATTGAGGGCGTCGAGCACCTGGGTGATCCGCAGCTCCTTGATCTCGCCGACCGCGGCGATGAAATCCTCCCAGAAATCCCGCAGCAGCTGGTGCCATTCCAGTTCGTTGTTGGACACCTTGTCGAGCTGCTCTTCGAGCGAAGCCGTGAAATCGTACTCGACATATTTCTGAAAGAAGCTCTCCAGAAAACCGACCACGAGCCGGCCCTTGTCCTCCGGAACAAGGCGTTTCTTGTCGAGCCGGGTATAGCCGCGGTCCTTCAGCACGGCGAGGATCGACGCATAGGTCGAGGGGCGGCCAATGCCGAGTTCTTCCATCCGCTTGACGAGGGACGCTTCGGTGAAGCGCGGCGGCGGCTCGGTGAAATGCTGGGTGGCGCTGATCTTTTCCTTGCGCAGCGGCTCACCCTGCGACACCGCCGGCAGACGCTTCGAATCCTCGTCTTCCGTGTCGTCGTCCTCACCCTCCTGATAAAGGGTGAGGAAGCCGTCGAACTTGATCACCTGACCGGTCGCGCGCAGCTCCAGATTGCGACCCGCGACCTTGGCCGCGATGTCGACGGTCGTGCGCTCAAGCTCGGCCGACTGCATCTGGCTGGCGACCGCGCGATTCCAGATCAGCTCGTAAAGCTTGGCCTGATCGGAATCGAGTGCCCGCGCCACATCGCGCGGGGTGCGCGATGCATCGGTCGGACGGATTGCCTCGTGTGCTTCCTGCGCGTTCTTCGACTTGTTCTGATAGCGGCGCGGCGTGTCCGGCACGTAATCCTTGCCGTAATTCTTGCCGATCATGGACCGGATAGCGGCGATCGCCTCCGGCGCCATGTCAATGCCGTCGGTACGCATATAGGTGATGAGACCCACGGTCTCACCATTGATGTCGACGCCCTCATAAAGACGCTGCGCGACCCGCATGGTATGCGCCGGCGCAAACCCGAGCTTGCGGCTCGCTTCCTGCTGCAGGGTCGAGGTGGTGAACGGGGGCGGGGGATTGCGCCGCGCAGGCTTCGCCTCGACCGAAGAGACGGTGAAGGCGGCATTCTCGAGTGCCTGCTTGAAATCCTCGGCGTCCTTGCCGCTGCCGATATCGAGCCGGGTGATCTTCTGCCCGTCGGCGCCAACGAGGCGCGCCTCGAAGCTCTCGTTGCGCGGGGTGGCGAGCGTCGCGATCAGCGACCAGTATTCGCGGGCGACGAATTTCTCGATCTCGAGCTCGCGGTCGCAGACGAGGCGCAGCGCCACGGATTGCACGCGGCCGGCGGAACGAGCGCCCGGCAATTTCCGCCACAACACCGGTGAGAGCGTGAAGCCGACCAGATAATCCAGGGCGCGGCGCGCGAGATAGGCATCGACCAGCGCGTGGTCGATCTTGCGCGGGTGCTTCATCGCCTCACTGACGGCCTGTTTGGTGATGGCGTTGAAGACGACGCGCTCGACGGTCTGGTCCTTGAGCGCCTTCTTTTCCTTCAGCACTTCGAGGACGTGCCAGGAAATCGCCTCGCCCTCGCGATCCGGGTCGGTGGCCAGAATGAGCTTGTCGGCGCCCTTGACGGCCTTCGCGATGTCATTGATCCGCTTCTGGGCGCGCTCGTCGACCTCCCAGATCATCCGGAAATTATGGTCCGGATCCACCGATCCGTCCTTGGCCGGGAGATCGCGGATGTGTCCGAACGAAGCCAGAACCTCGTAGCCCGGGCCAAGATACTTATTGATGGTCTTGGCTTTGGCCGGTGACTCTACGACCACGATATTCATGAAATTCCAATGAGTTAGGTCCGCGCCGGGGGCGTCACTTTCCGATTCAGGCGCTTAGTTGGGGCCGGACCATGGGTAAATCGACCCCGGGAGTCAAATATAGGACCTGCATTCACAACAGGACGCCGCAAATTGTACCATTGCCAGAATACAACCTTTGAGTGATATTGTTTGGTGATGCAATCTTTTGGACAGGGTCGGAGCGGGTCGGCCAGAACGAGCGGCGAGCCCAGCTCAGCTGCGGATCGAACCGCGGCCGCCGCCTATATTGCCGATCTGACGGGCAGCCTTGCCGTGATGGCCCGGCGCCACGGATTGCATGCGCTCGGTTATCTCCTCGACATGGCAAAGCTGGAAGCCGAGTCAACCAGGACGGGGGATCCCAGCCCCTGACCGCATCGCGGGTCAAAGGAGCGCCACGCGGCCTCCGGTCTGCCGCTCGAGGCGGCCCGCGATTTCAAGTTCGAGCAACACGGTCCTGACGACCGCTGCACGAGCGCCGGATAGACGAATGAGATCGTCGATATCAATAGGCGTCGGTCCGAGCAGCGAGGTGATCCGTCTCCGCTCGTCGGCCGCGGGCTCGGCGGTCGAGGCGTGGTTGTCCGCCTCCGGTTCTTCCGCCGGGGCGCTGATGGTGCGCCCGAGAATGGGATCGAGCGCCGTCAGGATGTCGCTGGCCTCGGTCACCAGCGTCGCGCCCTGTTTCAGGAGGCCATTGGTGCCTTCGCAGCGGGGGTCGAGCGGCGAGCCGGGGATCGCAAACACTTCGCGGCCCTGTTCGAGCGCAAGACGGGCAGTGATCAGCGAGCCGGATCTGCGGGCGGCCTCGATCACCACGACGCCCAGCGACAGTCCGGCAATGAGGCGGTTGCGGCGCGGGAAGTCGCGCGCACGAGGTTCCCAGCCGAACGGCATCTCGGAGATGGCAGCGCCCCGCTCGACAATCTCATCCAGGAGCGGCGCATGCTCAGGCGGATAGATCTGATCCTGTCCACCGGCGAGGCACGCGATCGTTCCGGTGTCGAGCGTCGCCCGATGTGCGGCGGCATCGATCCCGCGCGCCAGACCCGACACCGTGGTGAATTCGGCCTGGCCAAGGTCGCGGGCAATCTGACTGGCAAACTTGGCGCCGGCGGCAGAGGCGTTTCTAGAGCCGACAATCGCGACCATCGCAGATTTCAGAACGTCGCTCCTGCCCCGGACGGAGATCAAGGGCGGAGCGTCATCGATCATGCGCAAACGCGCCGGATAATCGGGCTCGCCGAGCGCAACAAAGCGCGCTCCGATACGGGCGGCCGCTTCGAACTCCCGTTTCGCCTGATCGAGTGAGCAGATGCGGCCGGGCGCCTGCGCGCCGCCGCGCCGTGCCAATGCGGACAGCATCTCGAGCGCGGCGGCAGCGCCGCCGTAATGATTCACAAGCGCACGGAAGGTGCGGGGGCCCACATTCTCGCTGCGGATAAGGCGCAGCCAGTCGAGTCGCTGGTCGTCGTTGAGCGTCATGCCCGCGCCGGCTTGCGGACGCGTCACGGCTTCACCGCGGATCGTCCGATCTTCGTTTCCGTCCCGGCCATCAGTCGCGCGATGTTCGCGCGATGCATAATGACGACGAGTAACGCCATCACCACGAAGAGGCAGGCCACGACGGGCAAACCGAGCGCCCACAACACCAGCGGAGTAAGGGAGCAGGCAGTCAGCCCGGAGAGCGAGGAATACCGGGTCAGAGCGGCGATAGCGATCCAGATCGCGCAGAAAATCAGCACCGCCAGCCAGGAAAATCCAAGCAGCACGCCGATATAGGTGGCGACGCCCTTGCCACCCTTGAAGCCGAGCCAGACCGGAAAGAGGTGGCCGACAAAGGCACCGAAACCGCCGGCAATCGCTGCCTCGGGCCCGAAGACATATCGGGTCAGCAGGACCGCGGCCGTTCCTTTCAGCATGTCGCCGATGAGGGTCGCGGCAGCAATTCCCTTGCGGCCGGTGCGGAGCACATTGGTCGCACCGATATTGCCCGAACCGATGCTGCGAATGTCCGGTCCACCGGTGAGCTTTGTCAGCAGAAGGCCAAACGGAATTGAGCCGAACGCGTATCCGATTGCCAGCGCGCACAGCAGGACGGGCAGCATTGTCTGTGTAAAGGTCATCTCAGCAGCGCCCCCGCCACTTCACCGCGATGACGGCGGGCCTGATTTCAGTTCCGCCGGTCGGCAAATCGTCAGGCGGAAGCGTACTCGTAGGCCGTGCGTCCGGCAACGATGGTGCGGATCACGCGGCCTTCGAGTCTGGCCTCGTCGAAGGGCGTATTCTTGCACTTGGATTTCAGGTCGGCCGGATCGAGCACCCAGGAGATATCCGGATCGATCACGATCACGTCGCCTGGGGCGCCATTGCGCAAAGTGCCGCCCGGCAGGCCAAGGATTTGAGCCGGCTTCGTCGACATCGCGGCGAGGAGTTGTGTCAGAGAAAGCTGTCCGCCGTGGAAGAGACGAAGGGCCGCCGTCAGCATGGTCTCGAGCCCTACGGCGCCGGGCGCAGCTTCGGCGAAGGGGAGGCGTTTGGTCTCGACATCCTGAGGATTGTGATCCGACATCACGATGTCGATCAGTCCCGATGCCAAGGCCTCGACAAGGGCCGCCCGGTCGTCTTCGGCGCGCAAAGGCGGAGAGAGTTTGAAGAACGTCCGATAGGGTCCGATATCGATCTCATTCAGGGTGAGATGGTTGATCGACGCCGCCGCGCTGACCGGCAGTCCGGCATCCTTGGCGCGGCGCAGGATCTCGATCGATTCACGGCAGGTCAGCGAGGCCGCGTGATAGCGGCTGCCGGTGAGCGCAACGAGACGCAGGTCGCGCTCCAGCATGATGGCTTCGGCCGCGGTCGGGATGCCATGCAGGCCGAGGCGAGCGGCGAGTTCGCCCTCGTTCATTACGCCTTCGCCGATGAGGTCCGGGTCCTCGGTGTGATGAACAACGAGCGCGTCGAAATCGCGGGCGTAAGTCAGGGTCCGGCGCATCACCTGCGCGTTGGTCACGCTCTTGGTGCCATCGGTGAAGGCCACGGCGCCCGCGGCCTTCAGGAGGCCGATTTCGGTCATCTCCTTGCCTTCGAGGCCCTTGGTCAAAGCTGCCATCGGCTGCACATGCACGATCGCGGTGTCACGCGCCCGGCGCAGGACGAAATCGACGATGGCGGGCTCGTCGATCGCCGGCGATGTATCCGGCTGACAAATGATGGTGGTCACGCCTCCCGCCGCCGCCGCCTGACTCGCGGTGGCAAGCGTGTCGCGATACTCGGCGCCCGGTTCGCCGACGAAGGCCCGCATGTCGATCAGCCCGGGCGCGACGATGCGGCCCTTGCAATCGACGATCTCGGCGCCCTCGGGCACGCCGGCCGCACCGATCCCGCGCTTGGCATCCCGGATCACGCCATCGGCAATCAGAAGGTCGCCCGGAAAATCCAGATTGCGCGACGGATCGATGATCCGGGCGTTGGCGAGCAGGATCGGTCTGCGGTCGGACAGCATGATCAGGCGTTCGGCAGGTTGCGCGACAGCGCTTCGAGTACCGCCATGCGAACGGCGACCCCCATTTCGACTTGTTCGCGGATCAACGATTGCGCGCCGTCGGCCACGCTCGAATCGATCTCGACGCCACGGTTCATCGGTCCCGGATGCATGATGAGTGCGTCCGGCTTGGCATAGGCGAGCTTCTTCTGATCGAGCCCGAAATAGGCGAAATATTCCTGGGTCGAGGGAACGAAAGAGCCGTTCATGCGCTCGCGCTGCAGGCGCAACATCATGACAATGTCCGCGTCCTGCAATCCTGCGCGCATGTCGCGCGTGACTTCGACACCCATCCGTTCGACATGGGACGGCAGCAGCGTCGAAGGCCCCACGACACGCACCCGCGCGCCAAGCGCATTCAACAGGATGATGTTGGAGCGGGCGACCCGCGAATGCAGAACGTCGCCGCATATCGCGACGATCAGTCCCTCGATCCGGCCCTTGTTACGCCGGATGGTCAGGGCGTCAAGCAAAGCCTGGGTCGGATGTTCGTGTGCGCCGTCGCCCGCGTTGATGACCGAGCCGTCGACTTTCTGCGCCAGCAGTTCCACGGCGCCGGAAGCATGGTGCCGCACCACCAGGATGTCCGGATGCATGGCGTTCAGCGTGATCGCGGTGTCGATCAGGGTCTCGCCCTTTTTCATGGCGGAGGACCCGACAGCCATGTTCATCACGTCGGCGCCGAGCCGCTTGCCGGCGAGTTCGAACGAGGACTGGGTGCGGGTGGATGATTCAAAGAAGAGATTGATCTGGGTGCGGCCGCGGAGCGATGCCCGCTTCTTCTCGATCTGACGGTTCAGATCGACGAATTCCTCGGCGAGATCGAGCAGGCCGATGATCTCGTCGCGCGAGAGTCCTTCGATCCCCAACAGATGGCGCCGGTTGAGGACGAACGACGATGTGGCAGCGATGGTCATTAAAGGCGGCTCTATAGGCCCATCGTGGAGGGGCTGCAAGGCGCGTTTCCCGCCATCCCCAACACATCCTGAATCGGCCAAAGCCTGGGTGCCATGTTACGATCGGCGGGACCGGAGTGGGCCATGCCAGATCCGCGTGACGACATCGACAATCAGCCGCCTCGTTTTGCGGATGTCGATTTGTTTCTGACCGACCGGCCGCTGTGCGAAGCGGTGGCGGCCAATGGCGCGGCTGGTGAAAGCGATGCGCTGACCGCATTCGGGCGCCACTGGGGCCGCGCGGCAATGTTCGTCCGTGCGGCACTGGCCGACAGCCATCCGCCGCGCCTGCATGGCGAAGCGGTCCGTTTTCATCCGGCCTACCACGCCTTCATGGCCGAGAGCATGGCGGCGGGTCTGCATTGCTCGACATGGAATGCGGACGGTTCCCCCGCCGGCGCTCCGGCCGAGGTCGCGCGCGCGGCGCGCTTCTACATGGTCGCGCAGGTCGAGAACGGGCATATGTGTCCGATCACGATGACCCGGGCGTCGGTCGCGGCTTTGTCGGCGCAGCCCGAGCTGCGCGCGGAACTGATGCCGAAGATCGTGTCGCATGCCTACGATCCGGCTTTCGCTCCCTGGCCGAAGAAGTCGGCGATGACGCTCGGCATGGGCATGACCGAGAAGCAGGGCGGCACCGACGTTCGCACCAACACCACGCAAGCCGTGCGTGACGGCGAGGCCTATCGCATCACTGGCCACAAATGGTTCATGTCGGCCCCGATGTCCGATGCCTTCCTTGTTCTGGCGCAGGCCCCGGATGGTCTAACCTGCTTTTTCATGCCGCGCTTTCGGCCCGACGATCGCCTCAACGGGCTGCATTTTCAGAAGCTCAAGGACAAGCTTGGCAACCGCTCGAATGCGTCCTCCGAGGTAGAGTTCCTCGACGCCTATGCGCGCCGTGTGGGCGATGAGGGTAGGGGCATCCGCACCATCATCCAGATGGTGCAACTGACGCGGCTCGATTGCGCGATATCCTCGGCCGGATTGATGCGCGCCGCGCTTTCGCGCGCGCTGCATCACGCGCGCCATCGCGTCGTGTTTCAGAGAAAGCTGGCCGATCAGCCGATGATGCGCACGGTACTCGCCGATCTTGCGCTGGATTGCGAGGCTGCGGTCGCCGTCGTCATGCGGCTCTGCCGGTCGTTCGATCAAGCTTTTAGCGATCCTCTCGAACGCGCGCGCTCCCGCATGCTGACGCCCGCGGTCAAATACTGGGTCTGCAAGACGGCGCCGGCCTTCGTCTATGAAGCGATGGAGTGCCTTGGCGGCAATGGCTACGTCGAGGACCATGTGCTGGCGCGGCTCTATCGCGAAGCCCCGGTCAACGCGATCTGGGAAGGATCGGGTAACGTGATGGCGCTCGATCTGCTGCGCTCGTTCAAGGATGCCGATGAAGAGGGTGCAGTGCTCGCTTCACTCAAGGATGAAACCCGCGGTCTTCCGGAGGCGGAGTCCGCTCTGGCGGACATCGGGCTGATGCTGAAGGCACAGGATGCCGAAGCGAACGGGCGGCGGATCGCTGGCACGCTTGCAATCCTTGCCGCGGCCGCGGCCCTGCAATCGACCGCTCCCGAGATCGCCTCGGAATTTGCGCGGACGCGGCTGCGCGGGGGATCGCGTCTCTATGGCACGCCGCCCGGCAATGCGAAGCGATTGCTGGAACGCGCGGCTCCGGCCTAGACGCTCCGGTTCCGCATTTGGCGCAGGAAATCCAGTGCGCCTTGCAGAATGAACGCCGCAGCATGCTGATCGATGATCGCAGCGCGCTTGGCACGGCTCGCATCCGCTGCAATCAGGTCACGCTCCACCGCAGCCGTGGACAGCCGCTCGTCCCAGAACGCGATCGGCATATCCGTCAGCCGCGCCAGATTGCGCGCGAAGGCGCGCGTCGACTGGGCGCGCGGGCCCTCCGAGCCGTCCATATTCAGGGGCAGCCCCAGCACGAAGCCGACCGCGCGGCGCTCCGCCGCCAGCGCAAGGAGACGGGCGGCGTCAGTCTGGAAGGCTTTCCGCGCGACGGTTTCGACGCCGGCCGCGAGGCTGCGGTCAGGATCGGAGGCTGCGACGCCGATGGTTTTGGTACCGAGATCAAGCCCGATCAGCGCGCCTCTGGCAGGCAGGATCGATGCGGCTTCGGCGAGCGGGCAGACGGGTGCGGTCATGCCTTGTCCTTAGCATCACCACGGTCCGGCGGCAGCTTGTGATATCGGGCAGGTCTGGTGTGATGGTATGAGCCTGCAAGGCCGCGCGACTGATTCTCCGGCCGTCCGATCGAGCCTCGCATGACAAGCATGGAGCCCGCGCCTCATCCCGGCAACCAGGCATGCACGCCCTGGGGTTTCTGGGCCACCACGGCTTACGGAATGGCGGCCATCGTGGCCTGGATGGCAACGCAGCTATCGGTGGCCTTCCTGGTGCTGGCCGCCATCGGCGTTGGTCGCAACGCATCGGACTTCGAGGTCGAGACTTTGGCGTCTCATGCCTTGACGATCGCGCTCGCGACCATTCTGGCGATGCCCGCGCCGATCGCCGTCATCGCGGCTGCCGCGCGGTTGCGGCGCTGTGCGGTTGCCGATTATCTGGCGCTGCGATCGCCCAAACCGGCCGACCTGATTGTCGGCCTGATCTTCATCGCCGTGCTGTTGCCGCTCGGCGACCTCAGCTCATGGATGACAGGCCGCGATCTCGTTCCGGCGGCGGTAGTGGAAGCGTATCGCAGCGCGCGTTCGTCAGGAACGCTGGTGCTGCTCGCCTTGGCACTGGTCGTCGCGGCGCCGCTCATGGAAGAATTGCTGTTCCGCGGCTTCCTGTTTCGAGGTTATGCCGCGTCGCGCCTCGGGCCATGGGGCGCCATTGCACTGACGTCGCTCGGCTGGGCGGTGATGCATGTCCAGTACGAGGCCTTCTATATCGTTCAGATTTTCGTGCTTGGCCTCGCGTTCGGATGGCTGCGCTGGCGCAGCGGCTCGACAACGCTCACTGTGATCCTGCATGGCATCGTCAACGCGCTGGCGCTCATGCAGGTCGCCTTCATCGTTGAACAGGCAGCCCCTTAGCGTTTTGCCACAAACCCGTCGCGAATAGCTTCGATGCGAGATTGCGTGGTGTAGCCCTCGCCGTGGTGCGGATGCCATGTGACCGCATCGTCGCATTGGACTTGCCCTGCGGGACGAATACGCCAGGTTTGGTTGTCGATCAGACGAAGTTCGCAGATGTTGCCGTCTCGCGGCGTGACCAGGATCGACCCGGTGCGAAGGTCTTCGTCTGCTGACGCCGCCCGCTGCGGGACGGCGGACTCGCGGCTCCCGAAGTCCGGGATCAGCTTTCCGTCCGAAAGGCTGGTGGCCGCGACAAAGATCAGCAACAGCGCGGCGAGCACTGCATGTTGCCAGTCACGAGCCCTGGACTTGTCGCGCTGGTCCGATCGGATTCGTATCGCCATTGCCGGCCCTTATCCCGAACGAACAATGTCAACGAATAGGGTTGACGATTGGTGACAGTCAAAAATCCGAGCAGGGACAACGAGTTGGCATAGGCTCACGGATTGTTGCGAAAGCTGCCGGCAAACGCCACATCCAATCCGGTGAATCAGCGGTAGAATTCTTTTTATGAAGGCTCTCGGCGAAATTCCGCTGGTCGATGTCCGCGAAGGCGGGACGCTGCGGCAGGCGCAGGAAAGCGCCGCACGCGCGCGCGCCTTGCGTGATGATTGCCTGACATTCTTTCCGCGGCCCGTCGCAGCGGCGCTGCCGGTCCTCGACAAGGCGGCGCGGCGCTGGTTGGCGCGGTCGCAATCGCCGTATCTGCATGAAATCGAGGGGATTGCCGCGGCGCTTGGCTTCAGCGGCGTCTGGTTCCTGAACGGCTCTTATTCATGGGGCTGCACCACGATGAGCCGGGACGAGGAGGGCGAGCCTTGGCTGGTTCGCACACTGGACTGGCCGTTCCCCGGTCTCGGGCGGCATGTCGAGGTCGCTCACAAGCGCGGCGAAGCCGGAGAATTCTACAGCGTGACCTGGCCCGGCTATGTCGGAACCTTGACCGCCTTGGCGCCGGGCCGGTTCGGTGCCGCGATCAACCAGGCGCCGCTCTGGCGACGCACCCGTCATCCGTGGTTGCGGCCTTACGACCTAGCGGCCAATGCGATGAGGACCTGGAACATCCGCAGTATGCCCCCGGACCAGCTTTTGCGTCAGGCGTTCGAAACCTGCTCCGACTATGCCTCAGCCCGCAGGGTGCTTGAACGGACGCCAGTGGCCCGTCCGGTCATCTATTCGCTGGCCGGCACGCGCCCGGCGGAACGCTGCGTGATCGAGCGGACGGAAGAGGATTTCGAAACGCGGGAGACCGCAACGGTTGCCGCTAACGACTGGCACAATCGCCGCGAGCCTTGGGAGGCCCGCATCGGCGGCGACCTCATCCTTACGTGCCGCTACGAAGAGGCTGGCGAGAACAGCCGTTGCCGGCGCGAGACCATGGAGAACTTTGCCGGCTCGCTGATCGACCAGCCGTTCGGATGGCTGGTCGAACCGGTCAATAACCGCTTCACCCGGCTTGCAGTCGAGATGTGCCCCGCGCGCGGGATCCTGCGCGTGATGGGACTCGAAAGCGAAGACGGTGGGAGCCTCGCGACACCCGTCACCCATATTCGCGAGGTTACTGCATCGGTCGCGATGGCGGCGTGATCGTTATCCGATGACCATAGTCACGCCACGTCGGCTTCCTTAAATCGAAGGAAGCCGAGTCGAACGTAATCGGCCTGATCCGTTCCAAGGAGGAAACAATGAGGGCTCTGTTACTTGCCGCAGCGATCGCTCTCGCGTCCGGCAGTGCTCACGCCGCGGCGTGCAAGATCGAAGCATCGAACAAGAAGCTCGCCGGCGCTGCGCTGAACAGCTTCATGACAAAGTGCGAGAAGGACGCGCAGGCGATATGCGACAAGTCTGCGGCGGACAAGAAGCTTTCCGGCGCGGCAAAGACCAGTCACATCAAGAAATGCGTGTCGGACGCGGTCGGTAACTGATCGCGGCGACTGCGCGTAAAAAAGGCCCGCGATGAGCGGGCCTGTTTGTTTCGTCCGGCCCGGTTCTCGGCCGTCAGATCCGGACCCAGTGGATATCGCCGAGGTCTTCCCGAAACGCGAAACGCTTCAGGTGATCGACGACCACGGTCTGGGTTCGCTCGAGCGTCGCCTCGTCGGCGGCATGTATCCGCATCGTAAGCTTTTCGGGATCGGCGGTGAAGTCGCAGCGGCGATCTTCCGAAAACGGCACCGAACCAGTCTCCGGCGTAAACTCCACCGGAAATTTGTGGCTCCAGTGCTTGCAGATTTGTTGCAGATAGCGGCTTGCCGACGCGGTTGCCACCTGCGCTTCCGATACGTGCATCTTCCCGTCCGTAGCGATTGATCTGACAGGTCAGATAAGCGAACCGGCGCGTGGCCGCAATCTGCCGCGCATCCGCTTAGATCTATTCCACACTCAGGGTCTTTGACTGGAAGAGCTGGCGGATCGCGTCGAGCCGCCTCTCCACCTTGCGTTCCCGGACAGGAAGGTTCGCGTTCCAGGTCACCTCCTCCTCGCAGACCACGTCTCCGCCGTCGCTTAATGTCCAGGTTTCATTGTCTATCCAGCGGCGGCGGCAGACATTGCCGTTTTGCGGCACGAACAGGAGAGTGCCGGTCCGCAATGCCGCGGCCATCAACATGGCCGCCTGCGCCTCTCGCGCGGCTGCGCGCGCAGCGGCGTTCGTCATCTGGGTATGGATGCCATAGCCGCTCAGCAGCACGCCCAGAAAGCAAGTCACCACCACCGCAGCGACGACGCCACGGCGCCGCTCGCTGTGCCAGCTTTTCGGCTGGGTGCTCGCGCGGACCGGCGTGGCGGGGGTGCGATCTGGTATTCGTCGAGGGGCGCGCTGAACCCGGGTGGGTTGGCGGAGGGGCGGGCGATTGCGAGTCATTGCCCGCACTGTGGGGCAAGCCTGTTCGGATCGCGTTTAGCCAGCGCGCGCAATTTGCTTCGAATTGTCGATAGCGGTATCGCTGTCGCCGTTCAGGCGTCGGACATTCTTCGCCGAGCCTGAACGTGCGATTGTAGCGCTC
>NZ_DATMRX010000330.1:0-16095 GCF_035565855.1 Pseudorhodoplanes sp. | reverse complement strand
TGTCGGCTGCGTCATCGGCACCGGATTCGGCATCGGTTTGCACCGCGTCCGCTCTGGCAACGTCATGATCGCGGCCGCGTCCGCGTCCGCGACCGCGTCCACGCGACCGGCCATGCTCGGCTATCGGCGCCGCCACGTCCTCGCCTTCGGCCTCGAGTTCATCGAGCACGGCGTCGGCTTCAGGCTCCTCGTCCTGCGCATAAGTCGGAATCGAATCCGGCCGGATGGTTGCGGCGATCGCCTTGGCCTGATCGAGCGACATCACCTGCTCCCCGCGATCGATCGCGAAAGAGGGGTGGCCGGTCAGGCTCTGATCCACCGTGACCGAGATCGAGACCTTGAAGCGCTCCTCGAGCATCCGCAGATGCGCGCGCTTGTGATTGAGGACATAGATCGCGACATCGGACCGCGACCGCACGATCAGATTATGCGTAGCGCCCTTGAGCAGCGTCTCCTCGAGCGCACGAACGAGCTGCAACGCGACCGATCCGACGGCGCGAACATGGCCGGTGCCGCCGCAATGCGGGCAAACCTCGGTCGAGCTTTCCAGCACCGACGAGCGGATGCGCTGGCGCGACATCTCCATCAGGCCGAAATGCGAAATACGTCCGACCTGAATGCGGGCGCGATCGCTCTTGAGCGCTTCCTTGAGCTTGCGCTCGACCGCACGGTTGTTGCGGCCTTCATCCATGTCGATGAAGTCGATGACGATCAGGCCGGCGAGGTCGCGAAGCCGGAGCTGGCGGGCGATTTCGGCCGCCGCCTCCATATTGGTCTTGGTCGCGGTTTCCTCGATCGAATGCTCGCGGGTCGCGCGGCCCGAATTGACGTCGATCGCAACCAGCGCCTCGGTCTGGTTGATCACGACATAGCCGCCGGACTTGAGCTGCACCGTGGGCTGGAACATCGCGTCGAGCTGGGACTCGATGCCATAGCGCGTGAAGATCGGCTGCGGGTCGTTGTACAGAATGACGTTCTTCACCGCGCTCGGCATGAGCATGCGCATGAAGTCCTTGGCCTCGCGATAGGCGGCTTCGCCCTCGACCACGATCTCGTCGATGTCCTTGTGGTAGAGGTCGCGGATCGCCCGCTTCACCAGCGAGCCTTCTTCGTAGACGAGGGTAGGGGCGGTGCTCTTGAGCGTAAGATCGCGGACCGTTTCCCACAGGCGCAGCAGATATTCGAAGTCGCGCTTGATCTCGAGCTTGGTGCGTGACGCGCCGGCGGTGCGCAGGATAACCCCCATGCCCTCCGGCACCTCAAGCTCCTCGGCGATCTCCTTCATGTGCTTGCGGTCTTCCGCATTGGTGACCTTGCGGGAGATACCGCCGCCGCGCGCGGTGTTCGGCATCAGCACCGAATAGCGTCCTGCGAGCGACAGATAGGTGGTCAGCGCCGCGCCCTTGGTGCCGCGCTCTTCCTTGACGACCTGCACCAGCATCACCTGCCGGCGCTTGATCACTTCCTGGATCTTGTAGTGCCGGCGATAGCGCGGCGCCCGCTCCATCACCTCTTCGATGGCGTCGCCGCCGACCGATTCGACGACCTCTTCTTCCTCTTCCTCCTCGCTCTCGGCGTCCTGACCTTGCGGCTCTTCATCGTCGAGATCCGCGTTGGCGGGTTCGCTGTCGCCGGTTTCGCTGTCGCCCGCGTCGCTGAAGGCGGTGTCGCCGTCGACAGCCGGATGCGAGGCAAGCTCTTGCGGTTCGGCCTCGGCAATCGCCTCGACGATGTCGACTTCCGCCGTCGCTTCCGCGGCGGCCTCGGCTTCGGTCGTTACCGCATCAGCCTGCGGCGCCGGCTCGTCAGCCTGAACTGGAGCGGCTTGCGCATCATGGCCGGCAGCTTCGGTGACAGCTTCTTCGGCTGGCGCATCCGCAGCAGCGGATGACAGCGTCTCGTGACCGAGGGGCTCGTCGTGCTCGCCGTCCTCGACCTGTGCATGCGTCTCGCTCGACGGGTGGGCGCTGTGGTCCTCCGCCGGGAAGGGTTGCTCGTCCGCGAATGGCTGCGCGGTGTCGCCTTCGGTCTGCTGCGCCTCGACGACGTCGCTCTTGACGACGTCACGTCCGCGATTGCGGCCGGCGCCGCGTCCGCGATTGCGTCCGCGCCGTCCGCGGCGCTGTTCGCCGCCATTGTCATCTTCGTCGCGCTGGGCTCTGCGCTCGTCCTCGAGCAGGGCCTGACGATCCGCGACCGGGATTTGATAATAGTCCGGATGGATCTCCGAGAAGGCGAGGAAACCGTGCCGGTTTCCTCCGTAATCCACGAAGGCGGCCTGCAGCGACGGCTCTACGCGCGTGACCTTGGCCAGATAGATATTGCCGCGAAGTTGTTTGCGGTTTGCGCTTTCAAAGTCGAATTCTTCGACACGATTGCCGCGCAGAACGACCACCCGGGTCTCTTCGGGATGGGTCGCATCGATCAGCATTTTGTTGGACATCGAATCTTCTCTTGATCCCGAACGGGCTCACGTCCGTCAGGCGGAAGCCGCGCGTCAAAACGCATCGCGCGCGTCCGGGATATTGTGTGCGTGAATGAGCGGGTCCTGTGTCGTGGCGCGGACCGATCTCGCTCTGCCGGAGAAATCCGGTTGTCGGAGAGCTGCCCCTGGCTTCCACCTGCGCCATCACTTCAAAACCCACGGCGGGCGACCCTTTGCTTCTTCAGCCGGGCCGCAATTCGTTTGTGTTGCTTTCGCATCTGCATGACGCCCGGTTGTGAAACTGGCGCCGCTCCCGCCGACCTTGCAATTCAGCCGCTCAAATCCCGCGCTGAATCCCAAGACGCCAAAACTCGCTGTCACCGGCTGATCGGGCCTTCCGCCGCCTGCGCGTGGCAGGGGGTCGGGCAAGGTCCAAAACGCTCCGCCAGCTCTGCGTCCGGACCCTCATGCCGGCGCGGTCTTCGAGGCGAGCGTGCCGGTGCCTGAACGCGGCACGGCTGAAACTCTGCAAACCGTAAGCAGTGACCTTATTAAGGCGCGGATGAACGGATAGCAAGCGAGCAATCGCCCCTCCAAACCCGGTTTGGCCGTTTAACTCATTAGAATATCTCGGATTTTCCTTATTCCGCATTTGCCCAAAAGGCTGGGGGACGCACCGCCCGCGACAGGTCAAAGACCCGGGTCGGGGCCTTCAATGTCGCGTGACATGGCAGAAACCGTTTCCCGGTGCGGCGACTCGGCCAAAATTTGGCATTAGGATGGGAAATGTCCCTGGAGCGCCTGCTCGATGAGAACACGTGTTCGGAGGCGACGGTTCAAGCAGGAGGAAATCGCATGAGCATTTTCGGGAAAATCTTGTCGGCCATCGGTTTGGGATCGGGCTCGGCAGCGGCGAGTACGGGATCCGCGGCGGTTCCGGGCGGCGGTGGCGCGGCAATGCCCCAGGTCGATGTGGAGAAGGTCGTGTCCGGACTGGCGGCCCAGAAGAAAGAGAAGCTCGACTGGCAGAAGTCGATCGTCGACCTGATGAAAGTCCTGGACCTCGATTCCAGCCTGAAGAACCGCCAGGAGCTTGCGAAGGAGCTTGGCTACACCGGCGACATGAACGACTCGGCCAAGATGAATATCTGGCTGCACAAGCAGGTGATGACCAAGCTCGCCGAAAACGGCGGCAAGGTGCCCGATAGCCTCAAGGCCTGATTCGCGACGCTCAATCCAAACGCGCTCCCGGATGCGCCCGCATCCGGGAGCTTTTTTGTCCGGTGCCTCCGCCGCACGCACACCCGGCTGGACCTGCTGCGGAGAACAGGGGGGTTAATCTCCGCATCATTTGCGGAGATCAGGTTCGGTTTTTCACAGAAGCAGCCTAGGCGACGAATTTGACGCCGACGGCCCGACCGCGCCGCCATCGGACCTCGCAGCGTCTGCCGGCGCGGCTTGCGCGCGTGAAGGTGAGGGTGAAGCGGTTCGGCAGCCGCTCTGCGCTGTCGACCTTCAGCTGCGCGCCCTCGTCATGCATATCGACGACCGTGCAGGGACGCAGCGCGAAATCCGCCTCGGGTGCAAGCCATGCTTCGCATTGTACGCGCCGCCGTGCCTTTCGCGATTTTCGTCCCAACAGAGCCATTGTCCCTCGAAGTCCCATGGCGCGGCACCTAAGGCCGCCACCGCGCAAATTCCATGCGCCCGTAGCAGCCTGGCCCAGCGGTCGTCATCGGGGCGGTCAACAAAGGGTTAACGGTCCCGGTCAGCCTTTCGCGACGCGTCGGCATCGCCCGTCTGCGGCAATCGCCGCAGATCGCCGCCGCACATTAAGTGCGCATTAACCGAACCCTCCCTAGGGCGTAAGGACCGGACCGGGAGGGCTGATCGTGGCCGGCCGCTGGACGACCATCGGTATCATTGCTGCCGTAGCCCTGATGCTGGGCGGGATGCCGCCCGCACGCGGCCAGGCGCGCACCGCCGCGTCGTCCTTTCCGGTCGCGACCGACATCCGGCTCGCCGGAGACGAGCACGCCACGCGCCTCGTGATGGATGTCACGACGACAATCGGGATACGGGCCTTCACCCTGGCCGATCCGTACCGTGTGGTCGTCGATATTCCGCAGACGGTGTTTCAATTGCCCGCGAAAGCCGGAGAGACCGGCCGCGGGCTGATCAAGGCGTATCGCTATGGTCTGGTGATGGCCGGCGGGTCGCGCATCGTCATCGACGTGACCAAGCCGGTGCGGATTGAAAAGGCGACCGTGCTGGAGGCCCGGGGCGGGGAGCCGGCGCGCCTCGTGCTCGATCTCAGCGCAACCGATCGCGAAGCCTTCATGCGCCACCTCGCGCTGGATCGCACCGCCTTGCGCGCGAGCCAGTCGCCGTCCCCTCCGGTGGCTTCGCAGGATGCGCGATCGCGCGATCCGCGGCCGCTGATCGTGATCGATCCGGGTCACGGCGGGCCCGACACCGGCACCAAGGCCGGGGGCGGTGACATCCTTGAAAAGAACGTGGTGCTGGATTTCGCCATCACCTTGCGCGACCAGCTCGAAAAGAGCGGGCGCTATCGCGTTGTGCTGACTCGCACCGACGACACCTTCATCCCGCTGATCGAGCGCGTGAAATTCGCCCGGCAGCGCCAGGCCGAATTGTTCATTTCCGTACACGCGGACGCGCTGCCGAAATCGGAGGGCGACGTGCAGGGGGCCACGATCTACACCCTGTCCGATACCGCGTCCGATGCGGAAGCCGCGCGCCTCGCGGAAGCCGAGAACCGGTCCGACGCGATCGCCGGGATCGACCTCACCAAGGAGCCGGACGATGTCGCCGACATCCTGCTCGATCTGGCCCATCGCGAGACCAAGACCTTTTCCCACGCCTTTGCGCGCCTGCTGGTCGGCGAAATGAAGTCCTCGGTCCGGCTGCACAAGAAGCCGCTCAAATCGGCCGGCTTCGTCGTGCTCAAGGCGCCGGACGTCCCTTCGGTGCTGATTGAACTCGGCTACATGACCAACCGCCAGGACCTGAAGCTTTTGACCTCGGAGGCATGGCGGGCCAAGGCGGCCGGCACCATGGTGAAGGCGGTCGAGCAGTTTTTCCGGACCCGGCTCGCCGGGGTCGACGCCGCGGCCAGGCAGCGGTAACCGGTTGCGCCTAAAGCCTCAGTTTCGACATGAAAAACGGCCACCAGATCGGGGTCGGGGTGCTGCCAATCCAGCGAAAATCCGATATGGTTGCGTATGTTTTAACGGCGTCGCCCGCGGCCTGTGCCGCGCGGGTCCGATTCGCGCCCATGGTTGAACCGTCATGAGACTGTTGCTGCGCTTCTTCGGCTTCCTGTTCGCGGTCGGCACGATTCTGTTCCTGGTCGGCGTCGCCGGCGTCGCGGGCATGATGTGGCATTTCTCAAAGGACCTGCCGGATTATTCCCAACTGCAGGACTATGAGCCGCCGGTGATGACGCGCGTGCATGCGTCAGACGGTTCGCTGGTCGCCGAATATGCGCGCGAGCGCCGCCTCTATCTGCCGATCCAGGCGGTGCCGAAGCGGGTGATCCATGCCTTCATCTCGGCCGAGGACAAGAACTTCTACGAGCATGGCGGTCTCGATTTCACGGGCATGGCGCGCGCGGGCCTGCTCTACGCGCAGCAATACGGCACCGGACGCCGCCCCCAGGGCGCTTCGACGATCACCCAGCAGGTGGCGAAGAACTTCCTTCTGACCAACGAAGTCTCGTTCGCCCGCAAGATCAAGGAAGCGCTGCTGTCGATGAAGATCGAGCGCGCCTATACCAAGGACAAGATTCTCGAACTGTATCTCAACGAGATCTATCTCGGCTTCTCCGCCTACGGCATCGCGGCGGCGTCGCTCTTGTATTTCGACAAGTCGGTGCATGAGCTGACGATCGCTGAAGCGGCGTATCTCGCCGCGCTGCCGAAGGCGCCCTCGACCCTGCATCCGTTCCGCCAGCGCGAGCGGGCGACCGAGCGGCGCAACTACGTCATCGATCGCATGGTCGAGAACGGCTACATCAAGGCGGAAGAGGGCGAGGCTGCCAAGAAGCTGCCGCTTGCCGTCACCGCTCGCCCGACCGGCTCGCATATTTTCGCCGGCGAATATTTCGCGGAAGAAGTCCGCCGCGAGATCTACGACCGCTACGGCGAGAAGAAGCTCTACGAGGGCGGCCTGTCGGTCCGCACCACGCTCGATCCCAAGCTGCAGCAGCTTGCGCGCAAGGCGCTCGCCGACGGCATGATCCGCTATGACGAGCGGTCCGGCTATCGCGGCCCGATCCAGAAGCTCGACATCTCGGGTGACTGGGGCGTCAAGCTCGCCGAGGTGAAGGCGTTGTCGGATATCGGCTGGAAGATGGCCGTGGTCCTCGAAACCTCCGATCAGTCTGCGCGTATCGGCTTCCAGCCGCCGCGTGAGCCGGGTGGTGCGGTGGTTCGCGAACGCCGCGTCGGCATCATCCCGCTCGAAGGCGTGAAGTGGGCGAAGCCGGCAGCCGGGCCGCAGCGTGGCCGCGTCCCGACCAAGGTCAATCAGGTCCTCGAACCGGGCGACGTGATCTATGTCGAGCCGCTGGACGGCAAGACCGGCCAGGACGTGCAATACCGCCTGCGGCAGGTTCCGGAGATCAGCGGCGCGATCACGGTCATGGATCCATGGACCGGGCGCGTGCTCGCGATGGTCGGCGGCTTCTCCTTCGATCAGAGCCAGTTCAACCGCGCGACGCAGGCTCTGCGTCAGCCCGGTTCGTCGTTCAAGCCGTTCGTCTATGCCGCGGCGCTCGACAATGGCTACACGCCCTCGACGGTGGTGATGGATTCGCCGATCTCCATCAGCCAGGGTCCGGGTGCGGCGGCCTGGACACCGCAGAATTACTCGGCGGGCAAGTTCTACGGTCCGCAGACGCTGCGGTTCGGCATCGAGCATTCCCGCAACGTGATGACGGTGCGCCTCGCGCAGGACGTCGGCATGCCGCTGATCGCCGAATACGCCAAGCGCTTCGGCGTCTATGACGATCTGCCGCCTTACCTGTCGTTCGCGCTGGGCGCGGGCGAAACCACCACGCTGCGCATGACCGCGGCCTATTCGATGTTCGCCAATGGCGGCCGGCGCATCAAGCCGACCCTGATCGACCGCATTCAGGATCGCTACGGGCACACCATCTACAAGCACGACCAGCGCGAATGTCGCGGCTGTGACGCGGATCGCTGGGCCAACCAGCCCGAGCCGACCCTGATCGACAAGCGCGAGCAGGTGATCGATCCGATGACGGCTTATCAGATCACATCGATGATGGAGGGGGTGGTCCAGCGCGGCACCGCCACCGTGATCCGCGAAGTCGGCAAGCCGGTCGCCGGAAAGACCGGCACCACCAACGACGAAAAGGATGCCTGGTTCGTGGGCTTCTCGCCCGATATCGCGGTCGGCGTCTATCTCGGCTTCGACAAGCCGCGGCCGATGGGACGCGGCTCGACCGGCGGTCTGTTGGCGGCGCCCATCGTGCGCGACTTCCTCAAGGCGGCGCTGGCCGACAAGCCGGCCGTTCCGTTCCGCGTGCCCGCCGGCATCAAGCTGATCCGCATCGATCCGAAGAGCGGGATGCGCGCGGGACCCGGCGCCGAGCGGGTGATCCTCGAAGCCTTCAAGCCCGGCACAGCGCCGCCCGATTCGTACTCGGTCGTCGGCTATTCGGACTCCGGAGGGGAGCGATCATTCGAGCCCGCGGGCGGTCCGCCGCCTTCGGCTGCGCCGCAGCAGCCGGCCTTCGTCAATCCGCTCGAGCGGCTTTTCCGCCCGGGTCTTGGCGGGTTGCACTGAGCGGCGAAGCCTCCCATCGTTTTTCTCCCGTCAACGCAGGGACCGGTTGCAACGCAGCCGGTCCCTCGCTAAATGCGCTGACACTTTTCCTGTGAATGCCTGATCATGCGCGCTGAAACCCAAAGCATCGTCGAAGACATCAAGCGGTCCGTCGGACTGCTGAGGAGGCATCTTTGACTTCGATGCATCCAATGCTCGTCTTGCCGAACTGAACCAGCTCGCCGAAGACCCGGCGCTGTGGAACGATCCCGAGCGCGCCAGCAAGGTGATGCAGGAGCGCAATGCGCTGGAAGACCAGCTCAATGCGATCGGACGGATCGAGCGGGAGCTTCAGGATCAGGTCGAAATGATCGAACTCGGCGAGGCCGAGAAGGATCAGGCCGTGATCGCCGATGCCGAACAGGCGATCGCCAAGCTCAAGACGGAAGCCTCACGTCGCGAACTCGAGGCTTTGCTGTCCGGCGAAGCCGATGCCAACGACACCTTCCTTGAGGTTCATGCGGGCGCGGGTGGGACCGAAAGCCAGGACTGGGCGGAGATGCTGCTGCGCATGTTCGTCCGCTGGGCCGAGCAACATGGCTACAAGGTCGAGTATCTCGAAGAGTCGCCCGGAGAAGAGGCCGGCATCAAGTCGGCCACGGTGAAGATCAGCGGGCGCAATGCCTATGGCTGGCTGAAATCGGAAAACGGCGTGCACCGGCTGGTGCGCATCTCTCCGTTCGATTCCAACGCGCGCCGTCATACGTCGTTCGCCAATGCGCGCGTCTACCCGGTGGTCGACGACCGCATCGTCATCGACATCAAGGAATCGGACGTGCGGGTCGATACGATGCGCGCGCAGGGTGCTGGCGGTCAGCACGTCAACAAGACCGATTCCGCGGTCCGGCTGACGCATATTCCGACCAACACCGTGGTCGCCTGTCAGGCCGATCGCTCGCAGCATAAGAACCGCGCCAGGGCATGGGACATGCTGCGCGCGAAACTCTACGAACTCGAGTTGAAAAAACGCGAGGAGAAGGCTGCCGCGGAACAGGCGGCCAAGACCGATATCGGATGGGGGCACCAGATCCGCTCTTACGTTTTGCAGCCGTACCAGATGGTGAAGGATCTGCGGACCGGCGTGTCGACCTCCGATACGGCGGGCGTGCTCGACGGCGATCTCGATCAGTTCATGGCCGCGGCGCTCGCACAGAAAGCCTTCGGCGGCGGTCCTGATCACGTCGACGACGTCGAGTGATCGTTGTCGTCACGGTTGGTGCGTGACGAACGATGATGCATTGTCTGTGAGCTGTCGAAGAAAAGTGTTTGCGTCACGCGTCGGCGGCGAGCGCATTCAAGCGAATGCTTGCGCGCAAAGGCACAGCGCCATCGCACTCAGCAAGTATCGCAGTCAGTAAGTATCGCAGTCAGTAAGTAGCGCAGACGGTGAGAAGCGCACCCACTAAAGGCGACTGAGAAGAAGTATCGCCGGGGCGGACCAAAGCGGGGCATTGCCTGACTGATGCTGCCCCTGAGGCCCGCGCCGGCAACCCGTTCGTGTGAATGAGCCGCTACGCTTTCAGCCGAACGATCCGAAACCGATCTTCGCGGCTTGCTGCATCGGTGGTTCCACTACGACCTCCGTGCTTGTGGCTTCACAAGCGTGAGCCTGAATCATCCAGCCCGAAAGTCAAGTCACGAAACGTGGCATTGTGGACGGGCGACACAAGAGACTGTGAAGGCGCGCATTTCAATGCGCGGACATCACGTCGCCATTGTTGGAACCGCGTGCGGGAAAAGTTCCTCGCGCTTCACGATCCGTCGCTTCAGCTTTGCATCGTGCAAGCGTCATTGCGTTCGTTTGATTGCGCGAGCGCGCCGTGCAGCGGAAGCATCAGGCGAAACAGAACTGCGCAAGCCATTCGTTACGCCGGCCTTGTGTCATCATGCTGGACAAGGACCTTCTGTCGGAGCTTGTCGTTACGGCCTTGACGGGCGTCGACCTCAGAGCAAGCCGAGACGCATTCCGGCGCGCAGATATTTCTGCGGGTCGACGGCTTCACCATCGACGCGGGTTTCGTAATGAAGATGCGGTCCGGTGGAGCGTCCGGTCGATCCGATCTTGCCGATGACCTGTCCGATCTTGACGCTTTGGCCGACCTTGACGTCGATCGCCGACAGATGGGCATATCGGGTCGCCAATCCGTTCCGGTGTTCGATCTCGACCATCTTGCCGTAGCCACCGTTGTTTCCGGCGATGGTGACGGTGCCGTTCGCTGTCGCGCGAACCGGCTCCCCGGTTTCGCCGCGCATATCAAGCCCGGTATGCATCGCAGGTGAGCGAACGAACGGGTCCATGCGCATACCGAAGCCGGACGATGTGTCGATTTCGCCGCTGACCGGCTTTCGGACCGGCACATCGAGCAAGGTCCGCGTCAGCCGCTCGACCTGCGAGCGCGAGAGGTGAACGCGATAGAGTTGCCGCTCGAACGACTTCTCGTCAGACGCAGGATTGGCCGCCACGAACGGACCGCCGACGCCGGCCGGCGGTGGCACGGTCGACACCTTGCCAGGATTGATCCCGAGATCGGTCAATACGCTGCGGATCCGTCGTGCGCGCGACTCGAAAGTCTCCTCCAGGGCGCTCAGCGAATGTCCCTGCTTGGCCTCGATGCGATCGAGCGATTCCTGCATGCGTGCCAGGACGCCCTCGACACCGCCGCGCGTCTTCGTCGCACGCAGGGAGAGCGAGGGCAGGAGGCCCGACCGCGCCTCGCGATCAGGCGACGCCTGGAACCGCGCCGTATCGTTGACCGGGGAGGGCTTCGACGCGGAGCCACGGGATGCGTCGGCGCCACGGCCTGTCTTCGGGATCGAGCCGGTGGGCGTCATGTCCGGCAGCGAGCTCAGGGTCGCCGCGCGTTGCTCGAGCACCGATTGCTTGCGCAACAGCGCCTCGAGCTTCTGCTCGAATTGCTCCTGATCCAGCAGCTGGCGGCTCGTGATCCGGTCCACCTGCGCCCGCAATTCGGCGATCCGGTCTTCGTAGGCAAATTGCATTTCCGCCTGGCGGGCGATCAGGCGCTTCAGGACATCGTCATGGAAGGCGAAATAGGTTCCGGTCACGACCGACCAGCCCGCCATCGTCACCAGCGTGCCGACCACGATCCAGAAGGCGACGGGGCCGAGGCGCACCTGACGGCGGCCATGGACCAGCGTGTAATGGGCCGGGCCGGCGCGGCGACGCGATTTCTGCTGGTGCTGGGGTTGCGCCCGGTGCTGCGGCGCCTGCGGCTGGCGATAATGATGCGGATCGGGCTGACGCGGATCGTGGTGATGCGGATCGCCCTGATAGGGGTAATGGCCGTCGGGATATTCGTAGGCCCAGTGCTCCGCGACCTGCTGAGATTGGGGGTGAGTCGAATAGGACCGATAGGACATGAAGGCTCCCCGCCAGACCGTCGGCGGGCCGACGCTGAACAGCGCCGATTTCAGTCACTTATGGTTAATTTTCCGCAAATGGTTCCTTGATACAGTCGCTATAATGCCTTTGCTGCCGCGAGGACGTCTTCCGCATGCCCAGGCACTTTGACATTGTGCCAGACCCTGGCGACTCGCCCATCCGGACCGATCAGAAACGTGGTCCGTTTCACGCCCATGAATTTTCGCCCGTACAGCATCTTCTCGCCCCAGACGCCGTAGGCGGTCAGCGTGGTGTGGCTCTCGTCGGAAAGCAGGGGAATCGTGAGGCCATGCTTTTCCCGGAAGCGGGCGAGTTTGCGTACCGGATCGGCCGAGATCCCGACGACGCGCGCGCCGGCCCTGCCGAACTTCGCCTTCAGCCGGGAAAAGTCCGACGCTTCGAGCGTGCAGCCGGGCGTGTCCGCCTTCGGATAGAAGAACAGGACGAGCGGTTGTCCGGCGAAATCGGCGAGCGAGATTTCCTTGCCGGAATCATCGGCGAGACGGAAAGCAGGAGCCTTGTCACCCTCGGCCAAGCCTTCTGTCATATGCCTTCCTTTCGACGCTTTCGAACGCTCAATCTGGCCGCAGGGACCCGCCCTGGGGCGAGGGCGGGCAAACATCCGCAGGGGTCCGTATGGCGGGACCAGGTGAATCGGCCTGGTGACGTTAGCGGGGCCGGCGACACGGACAAGGGGATGTCCGACCCGGCATGACCAAACCGGCTGCTCGTCTTCAGGGTTTGCGGAGTCTCGAAGACACTCTTCGGGAACACCGCAGCACGTGCGGCACCGACCTGAAATCGCGCGCCCTGCGTCTCTGGTGGCGCGTGCGGCGTTTCTCCCGACGGCCGAGGGTTCGCCGCATCGGCCTTGGCGCCGGTGCAACCGTCGCGGCTTTGCTTTTCATTGTCGGCGCCTTGTGGTTGCGGCTCGTCGTCGCCCCTGTGGACATCAGCTTCGTTTCGACGTGGCTCGCCTCCGCTATTGAGCAGAATATCGGCCGGTCGCATCGCGTCGCGATCGGCGGCGCGATGATCGAGCGCGACGCGAGTGGCCGCACCTCGGTCCGGATCCGCGACATGGAGGTCCGCGACGCCGACGGCGCGGTGATCGCAAGCGCGCCTCGGGCCGAAGTCGCCTTGTCCGGTTCGGCGCTGCTGCGCGGCGAAGTGCGGGCGCGCCGGGTCAGCCTGGTCGGTGCCGCACTCTCCGTCCGCATCGAAGAGGACGGACAGGTCACGATTTCGGCCGGCGACGAGAAGCGGCCGCTTGCGGTCACGCCCGCCATCGTGCGAGCGGCTCCGCCGCACACGACACAGCAGCCGGCCGAGGCCGCGGAGCCCTCCGCGCTGACCGGCGCGGAACGCTTCGTCGGCCTGATCGGGTGGCTCGACCGAATCTCCACGCTCGGTCTGGACGGTCAGGGACTGGGCGAGATCGGGCTCAAGGACGGCGTCCTGAAAGTCGACGACCTGCGCACCGACAAGCATTGGGTGTTCGAGCACATCAATTTCAGCGTCAACCGTCCCGGTCACGGTCTCAGCGTCACGCTCGGCTCCGAGGACCGGCAGCGTCCCTGGCAAATCGCGGCGTCGATCCGGCAGGCCGGGGTCGGGCGGCGGCTGATCGGCATCGATTTGCGGCAGGTCTCCAGCAAGGACCTCTTTCTCGCAACCCGGATCGGAAGCGGGCAGATTCATGCCGATGTTCCGCTGTCCGGATCGATCCGCGCGGAGCTCGGCCCGGACTCACTGCCGCGCGTCGTGGAAGGCAAGATCATCGTCGGCGCCGGCCTGATCGGCGACCCCGCCGATGTCGGCGGACATTTCCGCATCGATCATGCGGACGTCACGCTCGACTGGGATGCCGACCGGCGCAATCTCACGATGCCGTTCCAGATCATCGCCGGAGCGAACCGGTTCACGCTGCTGAGCCGGTTCGATGCGCCTGGCCTGTCGAACGATCCATGGCGGGTGACGGTGACCGGCGGTTCGGTGGTTCTGAGCGACGGCGCGGGCGATCCGCAGCCGATCGTCCTCAACAAGGTGCTGCTGCGCGCGAACCTCGACCTGGTCCGGCGGCGGATCGATCTCGTGCAGGGCGATATCGCCGGCGGCGGCATCGCGGGGTCGCTGAACGGCAGCTTCGATTTCTCGTCGGAGCCGCGGCTGGCCGCGGGAATTGCGCTTACGCCGATGTCGGCGCCGACCATGAAGAAAGTCTGGCCGGTCTTCGTGGCCACCAAGGTCCGCAACTGGGTCGTCGAGAATGTCCATAGCGGCCACGTCGAGCGCATCGATATCGCGACGAATTCGCCGATCGACAATCTCAGGGAAGACGGGCCGCCCATCGCTCAGGACGGATTGTCGGTCGATGTCACGCTCCGCAATGCGGTGGTCCGTCCGGTGATCGGGCTGCCGCCAATCACCGACGCCGATGTGACCACCAGCATCAAGGGACGCCGCGTCGTGGTGGCGGTCGGGCGGGGCTATGTCGATCTCGGCGGCGGGCGAAAGCTCACGGTGAGCAACGGCGTTTTCGAAGTCCCGGACACCCATCCGAAAGCGCCGCCGGCACGGGCGCAATTCCGGGTCGACGGGCCGGTGCCGGCCGCGCTCGAATTGCTGGCGAGCGAGCGGCTGCGGGGCCAGGCTTCGGTCCCGATGGAGTCCGCCAACAGCCGCGGCAATATCAGCGGTCAGGTCCGCGTCGAATTGCCGATCACCGCCGATCCGCCTCCGGGCGCCACCCAATATGCCATCAGTCTCGATGTCGCGGGCTTCGCCGCCGACAAGATGGTGATGGGCCAGAAGATCGAAGCCCAGGGCCTCAAGGTGACCGCCGACAATCGCGGTTATCAGATCAAGGGCGACGTCCGCATCAACGGCACGCCCGCGACGCTCGATTATCGCAAATCCACCGACAATCCCGACGCCGATGTGCAGGTGAGGGCGACGCTCGACGAAGCGGCGCGCGCGCGATTTGGTTTCGGCACGGGGCCTGCGCTCGCGGGTGCCATTCCGGTGCGCATTGCGGGCAAGATCGCCGACAACAAGGATGTGCGCCTGAGCGTCGAGGCCGATCTTGGGCCGGCCAGGATCGACAACCTGCTTCCCGGCTGGGTGAAGCCGCAGGGCAGGCCGAGCCGGGCGAGCTTCACCGTGCTGACCAGCGACAAGGTCACGCGGTTCGACGACATCGCCATCGACGGTCCGGGCGTGAATGTGCGCGGCAATGCCGAGCTGGACGAGAAGGGCGACATTGCCTTGGCGAACTTCCCGGTCTTCGCCTTGTCCGACGGCGACAAGACGAGCGTAAAGGCCGAGCGTGGATCGGACGGCGCCTTGCGGGTGTCGATGCGCGGCGACGTCTATGACGGACGAAATTTCGTGAAGAACTTCTTCGGCGGCGGAGGCGAGCCCGAAAAGTCGAAGTCTCCGCCGATCGATCTCGATTTCGACATGCGACTCGGCGCCATCGCCGGTCATAACGGCGAAGCCCTGCGCAGCGTCGAAATGCGAATGACGCGCCGCAACGGACAGATCAAGGCCTTCGCGCTGAGTTCGCGGATCGGACAGAACGGGACGCTGACCGGCGACATGCGCGCTTCGGCGCAACGCCGCGCCATGCTGCATTTCGAGACACAGGACGCCGGCGCGCTGATGCGTTTCACCGACACCTATCCGCGGGTGCAGGGCGGTCACATGGCGGTTGCCATGGAGGTGCCGACGCCCGATCAGGCGCCGCAGGAAGGCATCGTGAGCGTTCAGAATTTCGCGGTGCGCGGCGAACCCAAACTCGCCAGCGTGGTCGGCGGCGGATCGCAGAATGACGGGCGCGGCATCGACTTCACGCGGTTGCGGGTCGATTTCACCCGCACCCCCGGCCGGCTCCAGATCAAGGAAGGCATCGTTCAGGGGCCGGTGATCGGCGCGACCTTGGAAGGCAATATCGATTTCGCCAGGAACGACGTGCGCATGCGCGGCACGATCGTGCCGCTCTACGGGATCAACAATCCGATCGGCCAATTGCCGCTGGTCGGCGCCTTCCTCGGTGGCCCGAAGGAGGGCTTGTTCGGCTTCACCTATCAGGTCGTCGGACCACCGAGTGCGCCGACGCTCAATGTGAATCCGGCATCGGGCCTGATGCCGGGCTTCCTGCGCAAATTCTTCGAATATCCGACCGCGCGGCCGATGGAGCCTGCCGAAATCGCGCCGGTCCCGCCGATGCCGATCCGCTAAAGCACATTCAGTTTTCGCAGAAGCAGATCTCTCTTGCTGTCATCGCCCGCGAAAGCGGGCGATCCAGTCACCACAACGGCTTCAAGAGCTGGATGCCCCGCTTTCGCGGGGCATGACAAGACATGCGAGATACGATTCCACCTCAACCGAA
>NZ_DATMRX010000329.1:0-12888 GCF_035565855.1 Pseudorhodoplanes sp. | reverse complement strand
GGGAGATTGGCGAACCCGCGCGGCTGGCGGCGCACCATGCAGGCGTCATCACGGCGCTGTCGCACTTGAAGTCCGGTGCCGTGTCGTTCGATGTGCGCAACACAACGCGCCGTCATCGCAGTGCCTTGCGTGACTTGATCTTGCATGTACCGGAGCCGGTCCTGCCAGCCTTCCTGCCGGTGGCGCTCGCCGTTGAGGAGCGCGCATCGCTGCCGCAATGGCGCAAGCAGTGGATCCTGTGGCGCGCGTCAAGGAATCTGGCGCGCTGGATCTAGCTAGAAGGCGAAGCGGTCGCGCAGGTTTTGGCGGCCGGCGACGATCCGGGCCACCACTTCCTTTTCGGTGTCATTTGCGAGCAGCGGGTCGATCAGATCGATCTGATTCATCGCCACGAGCTGCAGGATATCGGTGCGGATTTCGCCGTTCGCATTCCGGGGCAGCCGTTCGACCACCTGCAGCCGCTCGGGCTGCGTCACGCGCGCCGGGTCCTCCGTCAGAAACCGCGTGAGGTCGCTTTCCGACAACTGTTCGCCCTCGACGAAGGCGTAAAGGCCGGTGCCGGTCCGCCGATCGGGAAACGGCACGATCACGGCATCGCGCACGCCTTCATGCTGCTTCAGGCGCGCGGTGAGCCGCGGCGCGTCATTGACAAAGCGCGGTCCCGAACCCTCGCGGTCGGTGAAATTCAACAGGCCGCGGGTGATCCAGTAATAGACCTTCTTGCCCGTCGCCATCCAGATGCGCGTCGGCAAGGTCTTGCGGGCGAGGATGCGCTTTTCGGTCGCTGTCAGCGCGGCGGGCACATAGCGCCGCTTGTGCTTGAGCATGTGGCGCAGGTCTTCATAGGCCGCCATCCGAAACAACGGTCCGCGCCGCCCGAAATGCGTCGCGAGCTGAAAATCGGTGAGTGCGGCTGCACCGGCCGGCGTGCGCAGCCAGTTCTGTTCCTTGGCGAGGTCGTTATGCGTCAGCCCCTCGCGATGGATGAGCCGCAACGCCTTTCGTGCCGAGCGGAAGAAGTTGAGGTCGCCCTCGGGCTTGGCGATATGCAGCGGAAGCCCGTCGATCCAGCCGCGCACCAGGACAGTCTTCCCGAGAAAAAGCAGGGGCGGCGCGATACCCAAGGCGCCGGCGATGGCCAGCCCGCGCGCCTCGCGCTTGAGGAAATGGCGTGCGATACCGTAGCTCCACCATGGCACGAGATCGATGCGCCGCAGCACCGCTTCGACATTGCCGTTCGGCGAGACGAAGGTCCCGCGCTCGACCGTCGAGAACACATCCTGCTTGAGCACGACGCGGCTCTTGAAGCGGCCGGAGAGTTCGGACGGAATGTTGTCAGGATCGGTCATCGGGCCAAGGTTCTGGCGGTCGCGCCGGGTCTCTAGCATGAGCTGGTCCGGAGGTGTCACGCGGCAGCCGTCACGGTCCGGCCGGCCCAGGCCTCGAGCTCGGCCAAAGCACGTGCCGTAAGCGCGCGTTTCTTTGCGACGGTCTTTGCAGCGCCGCGCAGCCGCTCGCCGCCAGCCGTCCGCGTCGGAGTCTGCGACAGCGGCGGGAACAGGCCAAAGTTGATATTCATCGGCTGGAAGCTCCGGGGCCCGACATCGATGGTCTCAATATGACCGCCGGTGATATGCGCGAGCAATGCGCCATGGGCGGTTGCAGGTGGCGGCGCCTCGAGCGTCGCCCCGGTGCGTTCGGCGGCGGCAAAGCGTCCCGCCAGCAATCCGATCGCAGCCGATTCGACGTAGCCCTCGCAGCCCGTGATCTGGCCGGCAAAGCGCAACCGCGGCATCGCGCGCAAGCGCAGCCGCGCATCCAGCACCGCCGGCGAATTGAGATAGGTGTTGCGATGCAGGCCACCGAGCCGGGCAAACTCGGCGCGCTCGAGACCCGGGATCGTTCGGAACAGCCGGACCTGCTCACCGTGCTTCAGCTTGGTCTGAAAGCCGACCATGTTGTAGAGCGTACCGAGCTTGTTGTCCTGGCGAAGCTGCACCACCGCATAAGGCTTGCGCTCGGGCTGATGCGGATTGGTGAGGCCGAACGGTTTCATCGGTCCATGACGCAGCGTTTCGCGTCCGCGCTCCGCCATGACCTCGATCGGCAGGCAGCCGTCGAAATACGGTGTCGAAGCTTCCCACTCATGGAAGGAGACCTTTTCGGCGCCGATCAGCGCATCGATGAAGGCATCGTATTGGGCGCGGTCGAGCGGGCAATTGATGTAATCGGCGCCCGATCCGCCGGGACCGGCCTTGTCATAACGGGACTGCATCCATGCGACCGACATGTCGATCGAGTCGCGATGCACGATCGGCGCGATGGCGTCGAAAAACGCGAGCGAGCTTTCGCCGCTCACGTTGCGGATCGCTTCGGCGAGTGGCGGCGAGGTGAGGGGACCTGTCGCAACGATGACGCTGTCCCAATCACTTGGCGGAAGCCCGTCGATTTCCCCGCGATCGATTGTGATCAGCGGATGGGCTTCGAGCGCCGCGGTGACCGCGTCGGAAAAGCCGTTGCGATCCACCGCCAGTGCACCGCCGGCGGGGACCTGGTTGGCATCGGCGGCGCGCATCACGAGGGAGCCAAGACGACGCATCTCCTCATGGAGAAGGCCGATCGCGCTGGTCTCACAATCATCCGAACGGAAGGAATTGGAACAGACCAGTTCGGCCAGGCCGCCGGTCTGATGCGCAGCGGTCTGCCGGATGGGCCGCATCTCGTGCAGCACCACTGCCACGCCCTGAGTGGCGAGTTGCCAGGCGGCTTCGCTTCCCGCGAGACCGCCGCCAATGACATGAACCGGATTTGAAGGCGACATGCCGCTTGCCTAGGCGAAGCGGGCCGTCCGGGCAATCACATAAGAATGCATCGGAGGGCGTGAGGGCAGAGGCTCAAAACGCGACGCCCAGCCGATCCGGCTGGGCGTTGGCAGTGGTTGGCTTGAAAGCCGTCAATCAGGACGCGCGCTCGGCACTCTCCCACGCGACGCGGGGGATATCCGACCGGCTGATTCCGATGTCCGCGAGCTCGCGGTCACCCAGGCGGGACAGTTCCTGAAGGCTGTTCCCGTAGGCCCGCCACTGGCGGAGAAAGCGAAAGAAGTGTGAGAGGAACATGGCTCTTATCCCTTTGAAAGATCAGAGGAACTTTCATCTGATTCTGAAAGGAAGATAGTCACCATTGGTGCGGTGCAACAGAACTTATGTTGCGATGCAGCTATGCGAATATCGCATAAGATTGGTCACATTTGTTTAATCCGCGCCCAACTAATTGGCGCTTTAGGGCGCAATCCGCTCATTTTCGCCATTCTGGACGGGCGAAAAACGCATAGGTCCGGAACCGCGGCTAAACCCCTTAACGGGGACGGACCCCCGGCTTGCCGGACGGCGGAAACAGGAACTCCACGCCTGCGCCCTCCAGCGCTGATTGCAGGGGCCGAAGGGCCTCTTCACGCCCCGGCGGCGGGCCATCGATATCTTCCAGGCGCCGGATGGTCGAACTCGAAACCCCGGATGCCTGGGACAGCTCACGCACCGACCAGTTCAGGACGCCGCGCGCGGCGCGCAATTGCGCGCCGGTCAGCACGCCTTCAGCCTCCTCGCTGGTCGCCGGCCAGACCTTGCGGTCGTGGATATCCGAGGTGATGCCCACCCATTCACGAACCGCTCCGGTCTCCTGCAGGATCGGAGCGGCGCGCGACTGAACCCAACGATAGTCGCCGTCCGGCTGCCTGATCCGGTGCTCGACCACATACTCATGCTTGCTGGCGAGAGCCTCGCTCCAGGTCTGCTGCGTCCGCTCGCGGTCGTCAGGGTGGACGAGGTCGACCCATTTCGAGCCCAGCAGCTCGGCGGGATTTTCGCCGCGCAGCTCACGCCAGTTCCGGATGTCAAGGATCTGGCCGTCGGCGTGGGCGGTCCAGACGAAGGCATTCGTGGCGATGACCAAGGCGCGGAAGCGTGCTTCGGCCGCTTCCTTGGCAAGAGCGGTTTCGCGCTGGGGCGTGACGTCGAGCAAGACACCGAAGGCGCGCAGCGGCTTGCCGCTCTTGTCGAGCTGGACTTCGCTCCGATTGGCGAGCCAGCGGAGCTTGCCGTTCGGCTGGATGATCCGCAATTCGCGATCGAGCGGCAGGCCTTCGTTCACGATGCGGTCGAACTCGCCCGCCGGACGCCGGTCGTCCGGGTGCATGAGTTCGACGATGGTTTCATACGACGGCTCGACCGAACCCGGCTCCAGGCCGAGCAGGGCATAAAAGCCGTCCGACCACATCATCTTGCGCGTGGCGAAGTCGAGGCTCCAGACGCCGGAATTGGTCTTCGCTTCAAGGAAGCGGAAGGTCTCCTGAATTCCGGAGCCGTTGACTGTCAGCACCATAAGCCCCTCCTATTGCGAGGCGCGGTTCTGGTTCGTCGAAATTTAATGTTCCGGAATCCTAGCACGCCAAATTTTGCGTAAATAGAGCGATGCGAACAAAATTCGCCCGGCTCCGTGTTTTTTCTATTGGGTTTGGTGGCGCACATGCGCGCCAGCGGGCTCAATTTATGTGAGCCCGCAAAATTTCGCAATGTGGCAAGGAGTTGGGATGGCGGTCAAAGCCCTGTTTTTCGACATTTTCGGCACCGTGGTCGACTGGCGCGGCGGGGTGGCGCGCGAAGCGGAGGCGATCCTCGCGCCGCAGGGCTACCGGATCGATTGGCTGGCCTTTGCGGATGCCTGGCGCGACGAGTATCAGCCGGCGATGGAAAAGGTCCGGGCGGGCAAATTGCCCTTCAGCAAGCTTGACCTTCTGCATCGGCATAATCTCGATCGCATCCGGCCGCGCTTCGGTCTCGACGATCTGTCCGAAGACCTGTGCCGCGATCTCAACACGGCCTGGCATCGGCTCCCGGCCTGGCCGGATGTGCCCGAGGGTCTGACGCGACTGCGCGCACAGTTTCTGCTGGCACCCGTGTCGAATGCCAATATCGGATTGATGGCGCGGCTCGCGCGCCACAATGGCTTTCACTGGGACGCGATCCTCGGCGCGGAGATCGCAGGCGACTACAAGCCCAAGCCGCGGGTCTATGAGGCCGCTTGCGAAGCGTTCGACCTTCCGCCCCACGAATGCATGATGGTCGCCGCGCACAGTTATGATCTCGCGGCGGCCGCTGCGTGCGGTCTTCGGACCGCGCATGTGGCGCGCCCTGATGAAGCCGGACCGTCGACCGGAGAATCCGGGCCGCGTGTTCCGGTCGACGTCGCCGCGTCCGACTTCATCAACCTCGCGCGCCAATTGGCCTAACCGCTGCGACTCTATTTTGTCAGCGTCTCGGCCATGGCCTTGATGTCATCCTTGATCTGCGCGTCACTCATCTGACCGCCAATGTCGAGGATGAATTCGCCGAGCTTGGCTTTTATGGCGCTCGGCAGGACATGCGCGGCTTGCGGGATGATGGCATTCAAGGATGTCAGCCGTGCGCGCCGCCATTCGTCCGTAATGCCCTCGGTGGTGAAGGTGGCTATCGTGCCGGCGATGGTTTGCGTGATCGCGGATCCCACCTGCATGAATCCCGCCTGGACCTTCGGGTTGTGCCGCTCCTTTTCCGGCGCCTTGTCCATTCGGGAGCGCACCGCGTCCAGCGTGAATCCGGACAGGGCGAGCTGGAAGTCGACGAAGCGGCCATACTCGTCCTGAAACGCGGCAATGTTCTTGCCGATCCGGTCGGCGATCTTCGGATTGGCCGCCGCGGCGAGATTGCTGCTGCCGGTTCCCGCCATCATGTAGACGAGGCCGATCCTGTCGGCATTGGCCAGCCATTGCGTGATGCGCGGGATGTCGGAGAATTCCGGCGTGATCATCGCGCTGGTATCGAAGGCGGTATCGATCAGCGCCTTGGTGCCCGGATCGGTCGCGCGAGGGGGCTTGCCGGTTTTTGCCGCGTTGCCGGCGAGTTTGACGAAATCGGCGGCGGCCTTCTGTGCGGCGGCGATTTTCTTCTGGTCCATTTCCGCGGCGGCGGGCGCCGTGGTCAGCAGGATAGCGGCGAGGACCGCCATGAAACGGGAAGGGGGCATTCGGGCTCCTTGAACAAGTCCGGCCATGCTAGAGCCAAGCGCCGCCTGCGGAAACCGCGCCGTCCTCTTTCGTTGCGAGTGCCAAGGCGGCTCTGCTATAGCTCGGCCGCAGCCACCCCTCATGGAGCTCCCGAATGTCGGTCGATGACGCGACCGTGCGCAAGATTGCCCGTCTGTCCCGGATCGCAGTTCCGGACAGCGAGGTCGAGCATCTGCGTGGCGAGCTCAACGCCATCCTCGCCTTTGTCGAGCAGCTGTCCGAGGTCGATGTCGAGGGCGTGGAGCCGATGACCTCGGTCACGCCGATGGTCATGAAGAAGCGCGAGGACCGGGTGACCGACGGCGGCATCGCGGACCAGATCCTGCGCAACGCGCCGCTGACCGAAGGTCCGTATTTCGCCGTCCCCAAAGTGGTCGAGTGAGGGTGGCGCGATGTGTCTCGCTTGCGAAGAAGCCGACATGTATTACCGCTGGCAGCTGCTCCAGCAGATCGCCAAGGGCGAGATGCCGGACGGGCACAGCGAGGACGACCTGCGGCAGATGGGATTGCCCTTGCCTGGCGAGATCGAAGTCGTCGAAGAGCCGGACGGCACCAAGGTCGTGCGCCAGAAGGCGCCGGCGAAAACGCAAACCTTCGGCTGCGATAGTCCCGACGCATGAGCGATCTGACCAAACTCACGATCGCCGAGGCGCGTGACGGACTTAAGAAGAAGAGCTTCAGTGCCGCCGAATTGACGGAGGCGCATCTGGCTGCCGTCGAGAAGGCGCGCGCCCTCAATGCGTATGTGCTGGAGACGCCCGAGGTCGCACGTGAGCGGGCCCGACAATCCGATGACAAGATTGCGTCGGGTGAAGCCGGTCCGCTTGAAGGCATTCCGATCGGCGTGAAGGATCTGTTCTGCACGAGGGACGTGCGCACCACGGCCTGCTCCAAAATTCTCGGCAATTTCATTCCGACCTACGAATCGACGGTGACGGCGCAGCTGTGGCGCGACGGCGCCGTGATGCTTGGCAAGACCAACAACGACGAATTTGCCATGGGCTCGTCGAACGAAACGTCGGCGCTGGGTCCGGTGACGTCGCCCTGGCGGCGCAAGGGGTCGAATACGCCGCTCGTGCCGGGCGGCTCGTCCGGCGGCTCCGCCGCTGCGGTCGCGGCACGCCTGTGTCTCGGCGCAACCGGGACAGATACCGGCGGCTCGATCCGCCAACCCGCGGCGTTCACCGGCATCGTCGGCATCAAGCCGACCTATGGGCGCTGCTCGCGCTGGGGCATTGTCGCGTTCGCGTCCTCGCTCGATCAGGCCGGACCGTTCACGCGTACCGTGCGCGACAACGCCATCCTGCTGCGCTCGATGGCCGGCCACGATCCGAAGGACACGACCAGCGTCGATCGTCCGGTTCCCGATTACGAAGAAGCGGTCGGCAAGTCGGTGAAAGGAATGCGGATCGGCATTCCGAAGGAATACCGGATCGACGGCATGCCGGCCGAGATCGAGACCTTGTGGGAGCAGGGCGCGGCATGGCTTCGCGAAGCCGGCGCCGAGATCGTCGAGATCTCGCTTCCTCACACCAAATACGCGCTGCCGGCCTATTACATCGTGGCGCCCGCCGAGGCCTCGTCGAATCTCGCGCGCTATGACGGGGTCCGCTACGGCCTGCGCGAACAAGGTCGCGATGTGACCGCCATGTACGAGGCGACCCGCGCGGCCGGCTTCGGTCCGGAAGTTCGCCGCCGCGTGATGATCGGCACCTATGTGCTCTCGGCCGGCTATTACGACGCTTATTACCTGCGCGCACAGAAGGTGCGCACGCTGATCAAGAAGGATTTCGAGGACGTGTTCGCCGCGGGGGTCGATGCGATCCTGACGCCGGCGACGCCGTCGGCCGCCTTCGGCATCGGCGAGAAGGGCGGGGCTGATCCGATCGAGATGTATCTCAACGATGTGTTCACGGTGACGGTGAACATGGCGGGCCTGCCTGGCCTTGCCGTGCCGGCCGGGTTGTCGTCGGAAGGGCTGCCGCTCGGATTGCAGCTCATCGGCCGGCCGTTCGACGAGTCGACGCTGTTCTCGCTCGGTGAGGTGATCGAGCAGGCGGCGGGGCATTATCCGGTCGAGGCATGGTGGTGATGGCCGCGTCGGCAAAAAATCCGAACCTGATCCGGGGCATGACCGGCGACTGGGAAGTCGTGATCGGCATGGAGGTGCATGCGCAGGTCACCTCCGAATCGAAGCTGTTCTCCGGCGCCTCGACCGCCTTTGGCGGCGAACCGAACTCCCATGTCTCGCTGGTCGATGCCGCGATGCCGGGGATGCTTCCGGTCATCAACGAGGAATGCGTGCGGCAGGCGATCCGCACCGGGCTCGGCCTGAAGGCGAAGATCAACAACAAGTCGGTGTTCGACCGGAAGAACTATTTCTATCCCGACCTGCCTCAGGGCTACCAGATCAGCCAGTACAAGTCGCCGATCGTCGGCGAGGGTGTGGTCCAGGTCGATCTGCCGGACGGCAGCAGCGTCGAGGTCGGGATCGAGCGCGTCCATCTCGAACAGGACGCCGGCAAGAGCACCCACGACCAGCATCCGACCCTGTCGCTCGTCGATCTCAACCGCTCCGGCGTCGCGCTCATGGAGATCGTGTCGAAGCCGGACCTCCGGTCGTCGGAACAGGCGAAGGCCTATGTGAGCAAGCTGCGCTCGATCCTGCGCTATCTCGGCACCTGCGACGGCGACATGGAAAAGGGCAACCTGCGCGCCGACGTCAACGTTTCGGTCCGCAAGCCCGGCGAGCCCTATGGCACGCGATGCGAGATCAAGAACGTGAACTCGATCCGCTTCATCGGTCAGGCGATCGAATACGAGGCGCGCCGTCAGATCGATATCCTCGAGGAGGGCGGCACGATCGAGCAGGAAACCCGTCTGTTCGATCCGGGCAAGGGCGAGACGCGTTCGATGCGCTCGAAGGAAGAGGCGCACGACTATCGCTACTTTCCCGATCCCGATCTCCTGCCGCTGGAATTCGACGATGCCTATGTCGAAGCGCTGAAGGCGGAGCTGCCGGAGCTGCCTGACGAAAAGCGCGACCGGTTCATCGCCTCGTTCGGGCTCTCCGCCTATGACGCCGGGGTGTTGATCGCCGAGAAGGAGACCGCCGATTATTTCGAGGCGGTTGCGCAGGGAAGGGACCCCAAGGCCGCCGCCAATTGGGTGATCAATGAGTTGACCGGCCGGCTCAACAAGGAAGGCAAGGACATCGGCTCATCGCCGGTCTCGGCGGAGCAGCTCGGCGCCATCCTCGACCTGATCGCCGACAAGACAATCTCCGGCAAGATCGCCAAGGACCTGTTCGAGATCGTCTGGAATGAGGGCGGCGATCCGCGCGCCATTGTCGAAGCCCGCGGCTTGAAGCAGGTCACCGATACCGGCGCCATCGAGAAAGTGGTGGACGAGATCGTCGCCGCGAATCCCGACAAAGTTGCAGATGCGAAAACCAATCCAAAAGCGATCGGCTGGTTCGTCGGTCAGGTGATGAAGTCATCCGGCGGCAAGGCCAACCCGCAGGCTGTGAACGAAATCCTCAAAGCCAAGCTCGGTCTTTAACCTGGTTCCTCAAGTCCGTAAGGTGAGCGGAGCGATCCGCCAATGATCGGCGGACGTGATGGAGGACTTCATGATTACACGACGCTGTCTGCTGGCTTTGGCGCTGGTTGTTTCCACTGCGCTATCGGCGGAAGCAGCCGACACAAAATACGGCAGCTACATTTTCGTTAAGCCGGGCCAGCTTGATCTCGGCGCGCTTCTGGCGCCGTCTCCTGATCCGAAATCCGAAACCCAGAAGCGCGACCTTGCGACTGTGCTCGACGTGCAGAAGACCCGCACGCCCGCCCAGGTCGAACGCGCTGTCGCGGACAATCCGCTGTCGATCTATCGGTTCGCGGATGTCATCGCGCCGGATTTCTCGGCGGCGCGCTATCCGAAGGCCGACGCTTTCTTCAAAAGGATGTTCAACGACTCGCGCATCCTCGTGCTGTCCAGCAAGGATGTCTGGGATCGTCCGCGTCCTTATGTGGTGAGCAAGGAGGTGCAGCCGGTCGGCGAACTTCCCAAGGCGCCGGGATCCTATCCGAGCGGTCACTCCATCTTCGGTTACCTAAGCGCCATCATTCTGGCGAACATGGTTCCGGAAAAGGCGTCCGCAATTTTCGAGCGGGGCCACGAATACGGCACCAACCGGATCATCACCGGCGTGCATTTCCCGAGCGATGTCGAGGCCGGACGTCTGGCCGGGACCGCGATTGCCGCCGCCTTGTTGCAGAGCGATCAGTTCCGAAAGGAATTGGAAGAAGCCAAGACGGAGTTGCGCCAGGGTCTTGGTCTGTCGGTGAACGCAGCGTCATCGTCCGGACGCTGATCGGTCCGCAACGCTGTCGACGTGTCTCACGCATGTGAGATGTTTGCACTCGCATTGCCTCAGAACGGAAGACGTCGCTTCAGTTCGTCCCGTTTTGGGGCAGTGCAACATGATTTCGGACATCATTCGCGCGCTTGCGAACGTCCGCGGCTGATCGATGGTGACGTCCGAAGCGCTTGCGATCGGTCGACGGGAAGAGCCGCACGCGCGAATCGACGGGCCGCGATTCGCACGATTCGTCTCCGTCACGGCATTCGGAGACCCGATTTTCATGTCGTCCAAAAAAAAATTTTTTGTCCGATTGTTTCCGAACGACTTGACTTCAAAACCGCCGAAACGGCGCGCAGCTTGCGAAGTGCATCAACGTAACATCGTTGTCTCGAACGCAACCGAGATATGAATTGTCCTTATTTTATCGCATGAATCGTGTTGTCGTTGCGATGAGTGCGTTCTTCGTCATCGCATGTTCGCGATGCGCATGCATTCGAAGCGCAATGAACGCGAGTTGCCGCTGATGCGTCCTTGAGGGCGCGCGCGAATACACATTTCGTTAAGTGGAGTCGCTGTTTCTTGCATTCTGGTGTAATCGGAATGCCGTGCTCGTCGATTCGCGACGGCACGTTTTTCGATAGCGCCATCTCTTAACTTGGAGGGCACAATGGCGAAACGTAAGAAGGCAGCGGCCAAGAAGGCTGCGAAGAAGACGAAGCGCGCGAAGAAGCGGAAGTAAGCGCGCGCCGTTTTCGTGCCACGTTACATGGCCGACGGCGCCGTACCGCGACTTGCGGGGCATCATCGGCGGCATGTAATGACGGAGGGCGTCGGCGAGACGAGATCAAGTCTCTCCGACGCCCTCGGTCTGTCTGGAACCAGGTCCAGCCGCTAACGCCGGCATATCAGCCGGCATCCCGACTAGTTGGCCTTCTGCTTTGCAGCCTGTTCCTTGAGACGCGTATTGCACGCGCTCCAGAATTTCGGCCAGGTCATTCCCTTTTCGATCTTTCCCGCCTCGCGAGCCTCTCGCCATTCCGCGCCGCATAGTTTGCGCCGGTTCGGACGCGACTCGGTCCGCTCCTTCTTGGCCTCCTGGCGCTTGGCAGCGCGCTCCTTCTTGGCCTCTTCGCGTTTCGCGGCGCGTTCCTTCTTGGCTTCCTCTCGCTTGGCCTTGCGTTCTTCAGCCCGCTTGGCCTTGCGGTCGTCGGCGGCCTTGGCCTTGTCGTCCTGAGCGCCTTGAGTTGGTGTCGCAGCCGGTGCCGGGCTCGTCTGCTTTGCAGGATCCCCAGCAGGCGTCGTCTGGGCAAACGCGCCGCCGCCGAAGCCAGTGAACATCACCGTCGCGGCAACCAGCGCCGCCCATGTGACCTTGCTCATGTTCGTTGCTCCCGTTGCATGGAGATCCATGCGGGCGCCGAGATTAGGCGCGGTGATGGAGGCGGTCCATATGCTCCGCCAGCTTGCGAGCGGCGGACGATCCACCTAGGTGACATGCGAAGACGAGGTCGGGAGAGCAGGGTGATGGCGCGCGGATCGAAATCGGCATCGCGGACAGTCAAGGCGGGCGCGGCGAAAAGGGGGCGGGCCGCCTCATCCAAAGGAGCGAAGATCTCGTCCACGCGTAAGAAGACCGAGGTCAAGCGCAAGCCTGCGAAGACCCCGGCGCGCAAGGCGCAAGCGCCGCGCCAACGGCCCATCGAACTTTATTACTGGCCGACGCCGAATGGCTGGAAGGTCTCGATCATGCTGGAAGAGTGCCGGCTTCCCTACATTATGAAGCCGGTCAACATCGCCGCGGGCGACCAATTCAAGCCGGAATTCCTCGCCATCTCGCCCAACAACCGCATGCCGGCGATCGTCGATCCTGACGGACCAGGCCGGCGGCCGATATCGGTCTTTGAGTCAGGCGCCATCTTGCAATATCTCGGACGCAAGACCGGGAAATTCTACCCGGCGGAGGAGCGGGCGCGCACCGAAGTCGATCAATGGCTGTTCTGGCAGATGGGCGGGCTCGGGCCCATGGGCGGACAGGCCCATCATTTCCGAATCTACGCGCCCGAGAAACTTCAATATGCGATCGACCGCTACACCAATGAGGTCAATCGCCTGTTCGGTGTGATGAATATCAGACTCAAGGACCGGCCGTTCCTCGCGGGGAAATATTCGATCGCCGACATCGCCTGCGTCGGATGGGTCTCGCGCTGGGAGCGGCAGGGACAGGACATCAACGAATTTCCGAATCTGAAGCGCTGGCTCGAGACGGTGATGGCGCGACCCGCGGTGGAGCGTGGCATGAAGCTGCGCGTCGAGGAAGCGTCGAAGGTCGACATGAAAGATCCGACGGTTCAGCAATTGCTGTTCAGGCAACGCGCGCGCACGAGCTAGCGCACAACCAATGCGAATGGTTAGGACGTTGCGAATC
>NZ_DATMRX010000328.1:0-4109 GCF_035565855.1 Pseudorhodoplanes sp. | reverse complement strand
AGCTTGGCTTGCGTATTCACCGCCTTGAGCCTCGCCTTCCCTAGACTTGGACCGCGCCAGCGCGCCTGTTCCGATTTTTGGAAAGCCTAGCCCGAGGCTTGAAGATCGTAAAGATATTATCTTATGGCCATCGACCTGACGGAGCGCCCGTTCGCCGATCGCGCCGCGATCTGGACGCATCCGACGGATTACGAAGAATGCCAGCAGCTCGCCGAGCTGGCGCGCGCCGAACATATCGACGTGATCCGTTATCAGTCGGTCCGCGATCCGAAAGGCGGCGCCAATATCGCGCTTCTCACCTGCCGCGCCTTCGCTTCGGCAGAGCCGATCGAGCGCCAGTCCTGGCGCATTCTGCTCGGTAGCAGCGGCGCCCGCCCCCGCTGCGAGCTGCCGCGTCAGGTTCTGGAGTTCGATCGCCAGGCTTTCGCAAAGGACCCGCGGATCGCCGTAATGCGCTGGGACCGCTGAAGGCCGATAGAGGCGCCCAACGCCATCAACTCCGCTTCGGCAGGTTCTTCGGCGGCGGCGCAAGGCCGGTCATGCCGGTCGCGGTGAACTTCAGATCGAGCGTCTTCCAGTCCGCATATTTCGCGGGCGGCAGCTTGTAGGGAAAGCACCCCTGCAGCGCGTTCATGGCGATACCGACCAGCACCGGCCCGCGCTCGGACGCCGGCGCCTGCAGCAGGACCGGCGATCCGGCGAGCTGCCCCTTCGATCCGAACGAGACCCGCAGCACGACTTCGAGCCCCATCATTCCCGGGATGCCGACGGGCAGCTTCCAGCATTTCTGAATCTGCGCCCGCAGCGCGGCGATCTCTTCGGGCGTCAGCTTCGACTTGCCTTCGCCGGGCGCGCCGCCCTGCGGCATCTCGGGAGGCTTTGCGGCCTGCTTCTCCGGGGGCGGCACCTCGGATGCGGCCGCTGGCGGAGCGTCCGATTTCGAGACGGGAGCCTCGGCTTTTGCAGGCTGCGGTTGCTGCGCGGAGAGCTTTGGCTGCTGCGGCGGAGGCGGCGGCTTTGGCGGCTCCTCGTTTTGGACGAGCTGCTCCGGCTGGACCAGATCCACATTGATCGCCTGGACCGCCGAGAGCGGGAGTGGACGGCGCTCGGCAAACACGATGGCGCCGACAAAGCCAAGATGCACAAGGACCGACACCGCGATAACGGCGGCGCTCAGACTCAGGCGTTGAATCAGCCAAGGCAACGGCGATGGCTCCGGTTCTCACCTCCCCTGAACGGAGAGATCGCACGCCATCGCAGAGCAGCGGGGCGGGCGAGGATCGGTCGCAAGCGAACCTTATCCTAACCCTCCCCTGTCAGAGGCAACGAGTCCAGCCTCCGGATGTCGTGTGCGCGCCCGTGGCCAGAGCGCTCAGTCCGGGATCACCGCCGTGGTCTCGATCTCGAGCCGGGCCTCGGGCTCGACCAGCGAAGCGACCTGCACCAGCGCCATGGCGCCGAAATTGCGGCCCATGATCTCGCGATAGACCTTGCCGAGCTCGGGGAGGGATTTGCGGTATTCGTCGATGTCGACGACGTACCATGTCATGCGCACGACATGCTCGGGACCGGCGCCGCCTTCCTTCAGCACGGCGACGATATTCTCCAGAAGCTGCCTGGTTTGCGCCACGAAGCCCTGCGGCAGCTTGCCGTGGACATCCCAGCCGATCATTCCGCCGACAAAGATCATCTCTCCGCGCGCCTTGACGCCATTGGCGTAGCCTTTGGGTTGCGGCCAGCCAGGCGGATTGAGGATGGTGTTGGCCGCGGGCGGCTTGACGGCAGAATCCGGCACGGGACTTCTCCTGCTTTCTTGTCCTTGGGTGGTCAGGCGCGCGCCTGATCCATCAGATGAACGATCGATCGACATGAGGCCGACTACGTGCAGCGACGCGGCCGGCTCTTACACGACGTTAGAATCGCATGGATCACGAAGCTATCTTCTCTCCGGCAGATTCCGCGATCTTGCGCAGTTCGAAACGCTGCAGCTTTCCGGTCTGGGTTCGCGGCAGCGCGGACACATACTCGATCGCACGCGGATATTTGTACGGAGCGACCGTGTTCTTCACGTGGTCCTGCAAGGCCTTGGTGAGCGCCGCATCACCGGTATGGCCGGCGCGCAGCACGATATAGGCCTTGACGATGTGACCGCGCTCAGGATCCGGCGCGCCGACAACGCCGCATTCGGCCACCGCGGGATGCGCGAGCAGCACTTCCTCGACTTCGGGACCGGCGATGTTGTAGCCCGACGAGATGATCATGTCGTCGGAGCGCGCCTGATACCAGAAATAGCCGTCGGCATCCTGCACATAGGTGTCGCCGGGAAAATTCCAGCCGTTCTGCACATACTTGGTCTGGCGTGCATCGGCGAGGTAACGGCAGCCGGTCGGCCCCTTCACGGCAAGCCGCCCGATGGTTCCCCGCGGCACCTCGTTGAAACTGTCATCCACCACCTTGGCGATGTAGCCCGGCACCGGCTTTCCGGTCGAACCGCCGCGCACCTCGCTTTCCGGCGAGCCGATGAAGATATGCATCATCTCGGTGCCGCCGATGCCGTCGAGGATCGTGATGCCGGTGGCTTTCTTCCACGCCTCGAAGGTCGTCTTGGGCAGCGTCTCGCCGGCCGACACGCATTTGCGCAGGCTGGAAATGTCGTGCTTGCCGACATGCGGCGTGACCGCGCGATAGGCCGTCGGCGCGGTGAATACGATCGTCGCCTTGTAGGTCTCGATCGCCGGCAGGAGTTCCTCCGGCGTCAGCTTCTCGAGCTGGATGGAAGTCGCACCGATACGGAACGGAAACAGCACATGCCCGCCGAGCCCAAAGGTGAAGGCGAGCGGCGCCGAGCCGATGAAGCGATCGTCGGGCGCGGCCTGCAGGACATGCTTTCCATAGGAGTCGCAAGGCGCCAGCATGTCGCGGTGGAAATGCATGGTGCCTTTCGGCTCGCCGGTCGTTCCCGAGGTGAAGGCAATCAGGCACACATCGTCGACCGCCGTATCGCAGGCGGTGAAGGTCTCGTAACCCGGCTTGTTCATCAGCGCTTCGAGCTGACCCTCGCCCCAATAGACGATGGTCTCAAGCTCCGGTGCCAGCGCCCTGGTTTTCTCCATCTCGTCCGACAGCCGGGCGTCGCACAGCGCGAGTTTGATCTTCGCCTTCTTGACCGTGTAGGACAGCTCCTTCGCGCGGAGCAGCGGCATGGTCGCCACCGTGACGCCTCCCGCCTTCATCACCGCAAGATAGGCCGCGATCATCATCGGATTGTTGGCCGAACGCAGCAGCACGCGATTGCCGGACACCATTCCGAGATCGCGGGTCAGCACATTGGCGATCCGGTTGATGCGCTCGGCAAGCTGCGCATAGGTCAGCGTCTCCTTCGGCGACACGATGGCAACGCGATCGCCCTGCCCCGACGTCACCCACTTGTCGACGAATTCCGTCACGCAATTCAGCCGATCCGGATATTGCAGCTCCGGCAGGGTGAACAGAAATTCCGGCCACTGGTCCTGCGGCGGAAGATTGTCCCGCGCGAACGTATCGATATGTCCCGAGCGGATCATGATAGACTCTCCTGTACGACCCTGGCTCACGCCTTTCGCCGCTATCGCACGGCCTTTGCGGCCGCATGGTTCTTGAGCGCTTCGCGCGCGATGACGACTTTCTGCACTTCGGTCGCGCCTTCGTAGATGCGCAGCGCGCGAATTTCCCGATAAAGCTCCTCGACTTTCACGCCCTTGGTCACGCCCTGTCCGCCGAACAGCTGCACCGCTCGGTCGATCACGCGCTGGGCGGCTTCGGTTGCGTGCATCTTGGCCATCGCGGCTTCGCTCGTAACCCGCGCCGCGCCGTTATCCTTGGTCCAGGCCGAACGATAGACAAGCAGCGCCGAGGTATCGACGTCGGTAATGGAATCGGCGAGCGCGCCTTGCGTCATCTGCAGGTCGCCGAGCGGCGCGCCGAACAATTTGCGGTTGGCGGCGCGTTCGGTCATCTCGAAGAGCGCACGCCGCGCGAAACCGAGGGCCGCGGCGCCGACGGTCGAGCGGAAAATGTCGAGCGTCGCCATCGCGACCTTGAAGCCTTCGCCGGCTCCGCCAAGGCGATTG
>NZ_DATMRX010000327.1:0-13804 GCF_035565855.1 Pseudorhodoplanes sp. | reverse complement strand
ACCGACGTCGATACGCCGGAGGCGCTCGACGCCGTGAAGGCTGAACTGGAGCGCGGCTGAGCGCGATATAGCTGGTGATCCGGGCTCGCCTTGTAGGCGCGCCGCCGGGGCTCGTGTTCGAGCGCGGGCGTTCGCTTGTCTCGTCATAAGGTACTGATTTCGTTGAGATTGGGCCGCGCGTTAGCGCACTTCAGACGAGGCCAGGCTTTCTCCCTGACCGCCCCTTGTGCCCGTGCCAGGAAACAATTATGACTGACTGGTCAGTCAAAATAATAAAGCCATGAGCCAGAAGCCCCACCAAAGCCGAGTCGAACCGCCTGCAGTGCCGCTATCCCGATCCGAGGGAGCGGCGAGGCACGGCGCGTCGACAAAGCCGCGCGGGGCCCGCGAGATCCGAATTGCGCAGCGCCGCAAGGCCATTCTCGACGCTGCACTCGACGAGTTCTCCTCGCAGGGTTTTGCCGCCGCGCGGCTCGACGACATCGCAAGGCGCGCCGGCGTCGCCAAGGGCACGATTTATCTCTACTTCGCCGACAAGGAGACGCTGTTCCAGGAACTGGTGCGCTCGATGCTGGCGCCGGTCATCGGACGGCTGGAAAACCTCGCCGATGTTGCGGTGCCGTTTCCGGTCCTTGTGGAACGGCTGGTGGATCTGATGGTGCGGGAGGTTCTTGAGACGCGCCGCAAGGACATCGTTCGGCTCGTGCTTACCGAGGGAACGCGCTTTCCGGCGATCGCGGAATTCTATCACCGTGAAGTGCTGAGCAAGGTCTTCGCCGGGCTGCGCGTCGTCCTCCTGCGGGCCCTCAATCGCGGCGAATTGCGCCACAAGGCGCTGGTCGAATTTCCGCAATTGCTCGCCGCGCCGCTGCTGGTCGCGATCGTCTGGAACAGCGTGTTCGGCGCGCTGCAGCCGCTCGATGCGCGGGCGATGCTCAAAGCCCATATCGATATTCTGTTGGACCGCGGGAGCGTGTCATGATCGCTTCGCTGGCAAGCGCACTGCGATTTCTGCGGCCGTGCTTGCTGGCCGCCTGCGCGTTGCTGTCGGCCTGCACGAACGGCAATGACAATGTTCTGCAGGGCTGGATCGAAGGGGACTTCATCTTCGTCAGCCCCGACGAGCAGGGGCGCATCGAACAGATGCTGGTGCGGCAGGGCGATGCGGTGAAGAAAGGACAATTGCTCTTCGTTCTGGACAGTGATCTCCAGCAGGCCGATCTCGGTGTCGCGCAGGCGACCCTCGCCAATACCAAACAGGCATTCGATCGTGCGCAGCAGCTTCTGCAAAGCAAATCCGGCACGCAGAAGGACTACGATGTGGCGCAGGCTCTGTATCGCGAAGCGCAGGCTCGGCTCGACGCCGCGCAGACCCGCCTCGCGCGCCGGCGCGGCATCAGCCCCGTCGATGGTCTGGTGCAGCAGGTCTACTACCGTGCCGGCGAAACCGTGCCGGCCAGCCGGCCGATCATTTCGATCCTGCCGCCGGACAATGTGAAGGTACGCTTCTATGTGCCCGAACCGATGCTGGCCAAGCTTGCGATCGACGATCCGATCACTTTCACCTGCGACGGCTGCCCGGGCGGCATGACCGGCAAGATCAGCTTCATCTCGCAATATGCCGAATATACGCCGCCGGTGATCTATTCGCAGCAGGAGCGCCACAAGCTTCTCTATCTCATCGAAGCATTGCCGAACGATCCGAAGGCGCTGCGCGTCGGTCAGCCGGTCGATGTTACGGTCGCGCCGCGGGCGCATGTTCAATGAATGCGAAATCGGACATCGCCATCGACGTGCATGGGCTGACCAAATCATTCGGCAGCCGGGTCGTGGTGCGCGATCTGTCGATGCAGGTGAAGAAGGGGACGATCTACGGCTTTCTCGGCCCGAACGGCTCCGGCAAGACCACGACGATCCGCATGATTACCGGCCTTCTCACGCCCGACAAAGGGGAGGGCACGTGTCTGGGTTATAACATCCGCACCCAGGCCGACGAGATCAAGCTGCATGTCGGCTACATGACGCAGCGCTTTAGCCTGTATCAGGACCTGTCGGTCCGCGAGAATCTGGAATTCGTCGCGCGCCTGCATCTCATGAAAGATCCGGTGAAAGCGGCGCGCGACATGATCGCGCGGCTCGGCCTGAAGGGCCGCGAGGAGCAGCTCGCCGGCGAATTGTCCGGCGGCTGGAAGCAGCGCCTCGCGCTCGGCGCTTGCACCTTGCCCTCGCCCCAGCTTCTGTTGCTCGACGAGCCCACCGCCGGCGTCGATCCCAAGGCGCGCCGCGAGTTCTGGGATGAGATCCACACACTCGCCGCCGAAGGCCTGACCGTGCTGGTTTCGACGCATTACATGGACGAAGCCGAGCGCTGCCACGAAATCGCGTATATCGCCTATGGCGAATTGCTGACGCATGGCACGGTCGAGGAGGTCATCCGGCAGGCGGGCCTCAAGACCTATGATGTCAGCGGCCCCGACGTGAACGTGCTTCTGCATGATCTGCAGAACAAGCCGGGGATCGACATGGTCGCGCCATTCGGCAACAGCCTGCATGTTTCGGGCCGGGACGCTGCTGCACTGGAAGCCGCGATCCGGCCCTATCGCGAGCGGCCGGACCTGACCTGGAAGCATTCCGAGCCAAGTCTGGAGGACGTGTTCATCGACCTGATGAGCCGGGCGCGGGACAATTTCCAATGAGCGCGGTCGAGACGCCCGTCGCCAGGCCCCGCCGCTGGAGCGCGTTCTGGCTCCGGACCCGGGCAATGCTGATCAAGGAATTCATCCAGCTTCGCCGCGACCGCGTGTCGTTCGCGATGATCGTGATGATCCCGCTGATGCAGCTGGTGCTGTTCGGCTACGCCATCAACACGACGCCGCGCGATTTGCCGACCGCGGTGCTGTTGCAGGAACACAGCGATCTTGGCCGCTCGGTCCTCAAGGCGCTGCAGAACACCCGCTATTTCAAGGTGACGCATCAGGTTGAGGACGAAGCCGAATTCGACCGGCTGCTGGCGTCGGGCGTGGTGTTGTTCGGTGTCGAGATTCCACGCGGCTTCGAACGAGCGATAAGGCGCGGCGAGCGTCCCTCATTACTGGTCGCCGCGGATGCCACCGATCCGGTGGCCTCGGGCTCCGCGCTCGGGGCGCTCGGGCAATTGGTGCGGACCGCGCTGCAGAACGACCGTGGTCTGCCGGACGTCGGACGACCGCTGTTCGAATTTCGCACCCATGCCCGCTACAACCCGGCGGCTGAGACCGCACTGAATATCGTACCCGGCCTCGTCGGCACGATCCTGACCATGACCATGCTGATCTTCACCGCATTGTCGGTCACGCGCGAGATCGAACGCGGCACGATGGAAGCGCTGCTGGCGATGCCGATCACGCCGCTTGAAATCATGCTCGGCAAGATCATTCCTTACGTCTTTGTCGGTTTTATTCAGGCGACGCTGATCATCGGTACCGGCGTGTTCCTGTTCCATGTGCCGATCCATGGCAGCCTGATGTTGCTGGCTTGGCTGTCGACGTTATTCATCGCCGCCAATCTGTCGATCGGCTACACCTTCTCGACGATCGCCCAGAACCAATTGCAGGCGATGCAGATGTCGATGATGTTCTTCCTGCCGAACATCCTGTTGTCCGGATTCATGTTTCCGTTCGCCGGTATGCCGGCCTGGGCGCAATGGATCGGCGAAGCGCTCCCGCTCACCCATTACATCCGGATCGTGCGCGCGATCATGCTGAAGGGCGCGAGCATCGAGGACCTGCGTTACGATGCGATAGCTCTGTTCGTCCTGATGCTGATTGCAATGACGATCGCGGTGCTGCGATTCCGGCGGACGCTTGATTAGCTAACGCCGGACATGCAGCCCGAGCCGGGCGTAAAAGCCGTTCCGATCGTCGCTGTCCATGGCCCATCCCGCCGCCGCTGCCCATTCGACCCAGGCAAAGCGAAAGCCGGTGACGTGCAGGCCGGCGCGGAACTGATGGTAGGTGTCGCGGCTCGCAAATCCCCCGATTTCCGGGCCGAGATAAAAGAGATCGGCAATACGCCAGCCGAAGGCCGCGCGCGCTGCATAGCTCGGTCCGATCGTGCTCACCGTTGCATCTGCCGCGATCATCGTTGTCGAGGTCGGCTCGTGCCAGAATTCGATGGCGCCGCGAAAGCCCACATGGCTACCGTTGAGGTCGCTGCCGGGGTCATAGGGCGCCTGGCTGTGATGCTGCAGATCAACCCCGCCGAATACGGTCACGAAGGTCTTGCCGTGCACGAAGCGCCAACCCGGCAGAAAGAAGCCGGTGAACTGCACGCTATTGACCTGAGCGTCATCGAGTGCGCCTGATCTGTATTGGTAGGCGCCTGACCCGATCAGAGTCTTGAAGGTGAAGCCGCCATTGTCGAGCCCGGCCGGCGACCACAAGGTGCCGCCATACGAAAAGCTGCCGTGACGCCAAAGATCGGTCCCGCTGAAAAAAAGGAAAGTATCATCGCTGCGCGCGAAGCCGTCGGCTCGCGCATCCACTCCGCACAAGAAAGCAACGGCCGCGACAGCGCCGAGCTGCGCGGCAAGTCCCCTTACGCCGGACATGGAAAGCAACTCGCAACTGACGCGGACCTGCGGGTGCACCCCTAAGGCCCGCGTGAATGCTACGGGCGGCAATTCCAGGTTGCAATCAATTTTACCGCGGCAGGATGCGGCGCGGCGGTTCGCCGAAGTTGCGGCGCACCATCGCGGAAAAGGCGCTGGGGCTCGCGTAGCCGACCTTGGAAGCGGCTGTGCCGACGGGTTCACCCGAAGAGAGCCGGGCAAGGCCATCGATCGCGCGCAGCCGCGTGCGCCATTCGCTGAAACTGAAGCCGGTCTCGCTGCGGAAGAGCCGGGCCAGCGTACGCCGGCTGGCGCCGGCCCGCATGGCCCATTCGTCGAGATCGCCCGGCGCATCCGGCTTTTCGAGCAGAGCACGCGCAACCCGTGCCGCGCGAGGATCGCGAGGCATCGGCACATGCATCCTGCGTTCCTGCATTTGCGCAAGTTCGGCGAGGATGAGCTTTGCGATCATGCCGCCGCGGCCGGCCTCGTCATAATCGAGCGGCTCCTCAAGCGCGGCGAGGATCAGTTCGCGCATCAGTCCGCTGACCTCAACGAGAAGCGGGCCATGCGGCAGGTCCCGGCAGGCAGCGGGGTCGATATAGATCGTGCGCATCGCCAGTTCGCCGCGCATCGCCATGCAATGCGGAAAGGCCGGCGGCATCCAAAGCGCGAGCGCGGGCGGCACGATCCAGGCGGCGTCCGCCGTTTCCACTTTCATGGTGCCGCGGATCGCGTGAATGAGCTGCCCGCGTTTGTGGAGATGCAGGGGGATGCGATCCCCGTCCGGAAAGGTTTTCGCCATCGCCGCCACGGCGCGCGGGGCGTCATCGCGATTGTTTCGATATTCAGGGCGCATCGCGGTACCGGCTTTGGCCTGTTCGCGATGATATTCGGCTAAAATGTCGCCTGCGGGCAAGATAGGGGACTGGAAAGAGGGGGCTTCCGATCGATCACGGCTCGGCCGGGCTCAGGCCATCGGCCGCGCTGTGACCGCGCAGGGTCTCGATTTCCGCCTGCATCCGCTTCATGTTCTCGAACAAGCGTCGCGCGCTTAACTGCATGAAGTAATAGCCGAATTTCGGATTCTGGAAGAACAGCTGACGGACCTGATCGTAAGTAATGGTCAGGATCTGGCCGCCGTCGACACAGACCGCCGATTGCGTGCGGACACGGTCGGGCGACAGCATGCCGAGTTCGCCGATCACTTCGCCGGGCGGGATGGTGATGCCGAGCTCCGGAATGCGCAGGCTGCCCGACATCACGAAGATGATCGCGTTCGCCGGATCGCCCTTGCGGAACAGCACTTGGCCCGGAGTCATCACACCGGTGGTCGTGAACGGCCTGATCCAGTTCATGTCCAGATCGTCCTCGTGGGACTCTTTGGTTTCGCGAACCAGCGAAAGCATCTGGTGAAGCCGAAAAATGTTCAGCGGCAGCAGCGTCGCATGCAGGATCAGAACGGGGTAGGCGGGATGCAGATAGCCATAGAGGAGAAAAAGCACATTGCTCGCGATCGCGATGACCCGCAGCGGGACCATCGTTTTCACGGAAAAGGTGGCGAAAACCAATGCGGCAGCCGCATAGCCGAGCCACTCGGTAAGCCCAACCGCCGCCATCTCAGTGGATAAAAATCCAAACATTATTCGCTTCCCCCCCTCGTGTTGCGAACGCTGTTCAATGCGCCTTTTTTGATCTCTTGTGAGGCGGCGTAAGCCAAGGCTCGGGCATCAGATCGACCACCTTGGCTCCGGTTCGCTTATGCACGATTTGCGCAATTCGGCTGCGGTGGCAATGCGACGGATCGCGCTCAAAGCAGAGGAGGCAGACCCGCTTTCCGGACTGGACCAGCGCTATCAGGGCGTCCATCTCCTCGATCGCGTCATGGGTCTGCAGATGCTTGTCGTAGATGCGCCACATCGCCTCCACGCGACCGGCGCGCACCGCAGCGCGACCTTCGGCCGGGGTGCCGAGCTTTTGCAGGTGCAAATAGCCCATGCCGGCTTCATCGATGGCAGCAGACAATGCGCGTTTGGAGAAACCGGGCTTGCGGGAGGCGGCGACGGCGCGGACATCGGCCAGAACCTGGACCCGAGCATCCTTCATGGCCGCCAGCACGGCATCCGGATGCGATTGCTCATAGCCGATGGTGAAGATATTCGGCGTGGCCATGTGAACCTCCCATGGGCTTCAGATGACAAAGCAGCAATGGGACGCCCTTGAAGTTAGCCTCATGGCGTCCCATATGGCGACAGAGCGATGTTGAGCCCTAAAGCTCCATAGCTTCCAGGCCACGGATGTTGTGGGTGACGCCGGATGTAAGCGCACCTGCTTCATTTCGTGGCTTTTCGCTTGCCTTCTCTAATGCCTGGTCATTGGTGACGGTTGCGGCACGATACGCGGCGGACGCGTGGCCAGTTCGGCTTCCAGGCGCGCGATGTTTTCGAACAGGCGCTTGCTGGTCAGTTTGAGGAAACCAAGCCCGAATTCGGGATTCTGATAATAGAGCTCCTCGAATTTCTCGTAAGCGAGCGACAGCACTTCACCGTCATCGAGCGAGATAAGGGTCGCGGTTCGCACGCCCTCCGGCGACAGTAATCCAAGCTCACCGACCACGGCGCCCGGCTCGAGCGTGATACCGATTTCCTGCAACTCGTAGCGGCCAGTGACCACGAGATACATCGCCTCGGCGATATCGCCCTTGCGGAAGATCACCTGGCCCTTCTTGGTTTTGCGGCGCGTCATGAACGGCTGCAGCCAGGTCATGTCGAGATCGGACCGCGACGCGCGCTGGGTGCGGCGGATGAGCTGCCGCATCTCGTGCACGCGATACAGGTTGAGGGGCAGGACGATGCAGTTGAGCACGATCGTCGGCCAGATGCCGGCTATTCCCGCATAGACCAGAAACAGCACATTGGTGACGATGCCCACGACCCTGAGCGGGATCATGGTCTTCATCCAGTATTGCACCACCGTGAGAACGATGCCTGCGGTCGCCGCGGCTTGGGCAATCAGGGGAATTTCCATAGCGTGCTCCAGGCCGGCTGGCTCGCGCCGGCTCCGGACGCACTATCGCCGTTCCGCGGACCTGGGATCAACTCCCGCCCGTATGCGTTCGATCAGCGCCATTGCCGCAGCCGGGGCCCGCACCTTGCCTTCATGAATGAAGTACACGAAGACGTCGCGCGGCTGCTTTTTCGGGCGGGTAACGGCGTCGATCAGCGGCAGATCGTCGGGCACGCCGCCCGCCGCCCATTGCTTGACCCGGCCCGCCCATGCATCGAGCGCCGCGGCGGAATAGCCGGTTTTGATGCGGTCTTCTCCCTTCTGCAGGCGGGCATAGACGAAATCCGACGTGACATCGGCGATTGCCGGATAGGTGGCGTGCTCGGAAAAGCACACCGCGATCCCAAAGCGTCGGACCAGCTTCACGAAGTCGGGGACGCAGAAGCTGTCGTGACGGACCTCGACGACATGGCGCAGCTTGCGGCCATCGAAATCCTCCGGAAGCAGTTCCAGGAAACGTCCGAAATCCGCCGCGTCATATTTTTTGGTCGGGGCGAATTGCCAGAGCAGGGGGCCGAGACGGTCGCCCATCTCGGTTACGCCGGAATTGAGGAAGCGCTTGATCGAGTCGCCGGCATCCGCCAGCACGCTGCGGTTGACGGCGAAGCGGGGACCCTTGAGCGAGAACACGAAGCCGTCCGGGACTTCCGAAGCCCATTTGCGATAGCTGGCGGGACTTTGCGTCCGGTAGAAGGTGCCGTTGATCTCGATCGAGGTGAGGTGGCTTGCCGCGTATCGCAATTCCTGGGCATGCGGGAGGCCCTTTGGATAGAACTCGCCACGCCATGGTTCGTACGTCCAGCCGCCGATGCCGGTAAAGATGCGTCCCGTTCTGGATGGCATGGGCTCCTCCGCCTGGTCATTGAGCCGTGCGCAGGGGAATGCGTCAATCGGGGAATGCGTCTGAGCGGCGCCGGCCGTGACCTGATCCAGAGAGGTGGCCAACGTGTCGCTCACATCCTCATTAGGCGGGCTGCAAGATCGTCAACCGTATGGACGGAAGACCGGTTTGAGCGGGCGCCCGACGAGATAATCGCGCACATTGCCCTCCAGCGCCTTGCGGTAGATGCGGAGCGCTTCCGCCGTGGCCTCGATCGTGTGCGCGACATCGGCATCGGTGTGCGAGTAGCTGATCACGAAGGACGGTGCCAGGACGCCGCGGCGGATCATTTCCTGCATGAACAGGGCGCGGAATTCCTGACTGGGGTTGCCGTCGGCATCACGTGTGGTGAACAGCAATGCGCAATCCCGGCCGAGACATTGCACCTGATCCGCAACCCCGGCATCGCGCGCCGCCGCGGTGACACCCTCGCGTAGCTTGCGTCCCTGCCGGTAGAGATGACCGACGACATCCTGATCGCGATAGGTCTTCATCGTCGCGATGCCCGCCGCAAGCGCGTGCGTCTCGGCGCCATGAGTGGTGGACAAGAGAAAGACGCGCTCGCGGTCGTGCTCGTACCCGCCGAGCTGCATGATCTCGCGCTTGCCTGCGAGCGCGGACAGCGCATAGCCATTGCCCATCGCCTTGCCGAAGCAGGATAGATCTGGCGTCACCCCGTAGATGTGCTGGGCGCCCGACTTGTGCCAGCGGAAGCCGGTCAGCATTTCATCGAAGACCAGCAGGGCGCCGTTGCGATGACAGAGATCCTTCAATGACGAAAGGAAACCCGGCTCCGGTTCATCCAGCCGCGCCGGTTCTAGGACCACGCAGGCGATTTGGTCGGGATGGCTCTCGAACAGCGCCGCGACACTCTGCAGGTCGTTGTAGCGAAATCCCAGCGTGTAGGCGCGTGTGCGCTGTGGAATGCCGCCGGGCATCGGCGTTGCTCCGATGAACCAGTCCGACACCGAAAAGAATGGATGATCGTTGCATATTGCGACGTGGTCACGTCCGGTATGGGCGCGGGCAAGGCGAACCGCGCCATCGAGCGCGTCGGAGCCGTGCTTGCCGAACTTGACCATCTCGGCGGTGGGGACAAGCTCCAGGAAGCATTCGGCGCATTCGACTTCGATTGGCGCGGGACGCACGAAGTTCGTGCCGTATTGCATCTGCTCGATGGCGGCTTCCATCACCGGCCGATATGCGTGTCCGAGCGTGACCGAGCGCAGCCCCATGCCGTATTCGATGTATTCGTTGCCATCGAGGTCCCAGACGTGGGAACCCTTGCCCCGTGCGATGAAGCCCGGTGCAAGCTCCGGATATTGATCGTCACCCTTGGCGTAGGTATGCGCTCCGCCGGGGATCAATTCGTGAGCACGGCGACTGAGCTTGCGACCGTTGTCGAATGTGGTTCCGCCGAGCCGGGCGGCAGGCTTCTTAACGTGCAGAACAGAGCTTGCGGCCATTCCGATCCCCGCTTGTACTGACTGCTTAGCCTATCGACCAAGTTGTGCGTCAGAGCTACGCGACTGCTGGTCGCAGCTCGCCATTAAAGCAAGAAATGGCTAACAACGGGCGATGCTTTTCTCGGTAACCTTACTTGGGGCGTGAAGCGAAACCTCGTGCGATTGCCGAACGGGTTTCACACGCATGACGTGACGCTCCGTCAATCAACGTGCGCAGGCGCCCTACTGGAAGGCCACTTCCGCAAAGCTGCGCAGCTTGCGCGAATGCAGCCGCTCGCTTTCCTGCGATTTGAGCTTTTCGATTGCCGCAAGGCCGATGTCGAGATGCTGGCTGACGCGCTGGCGATAGAACTCCGCGGCCATGCCGGCGAGTTTGATCTCGCCGTGCAGCGGTTTGTCTGACACGCAGAGCAGGATGCCGTAGGGAACCCTGAAGCGGAACCCGTTCGCCGCGATGGCCGCCGATTCCATGTCGAGGCCGACGGCGCGCGACAGCGACAGGCGACGAATGACGGCAGCGTGGTTGCCAAGTTCCCAGTTCCGGTTGTCGACGCTGGCCACGGTGCCCGTGCGCATGATGCTTTTGAGCTCGTATCCGGAAAGGCCCGTGACCTCTGCGAGCGATTGTTCGAGCGCGACTTGAATCTCGGCGAGCGGCGGTATCGGGACCCACAACGGCAATTCCTCATCGAGGACATGGTCGTCGCGGACGTAGCCATGCGCGAGGACGTAATCGCCGAGCTTCTGCGTGTTGCGAAGGCCCGCGCAATGTCCAAGCATCAGCCAGGCATGCGGGCGCAGGACGGCGACATGATCGGTGATGTTGCGGGCGTTCGATGGGCCGGTCCCGATGTTGATCATGGTAATGCCGCGGCTGCGCGCGGCGACGAGGTGATAGGCGGGCATTTGCGGCATCCGCAGGGGCGGGGCCGTGGGCAAGGCCGGTGGGCTTCCTTTACGGGTGACGATGTTGCCCGGCTCGACGAAGGCATCGTAGGGACCATCGCCTGCCGCGAGGCGCTCGCGGCACATCCGCACGAAGGCATCAACGTAGAACTGGTAATTGGTGAAGATCACGAAGTTCTGGAAATGCTCGGGATCGGTCCCCGTATAGTGCACCAGCCGGTGCAGCGAATAATCCACGCGCGCGGCGCGAAACATGGCAAGCGGCGCCGGTGCGCCGGGCGGCAGCTGCAATGTGCCGTCGACGATGGAGTCGTCCATCGTCGCAAGATCGGGCGTGTCGAACCGGTCGCGCAATAATCGTCCGGCCACATCGAGGCCACCGGAGATGAGACTAGCGGCAAGGCCCGTATCAGAGGCATAGGCGAAATGGATCGGGATCGGCTCATGCGACTCGCCGATTTCCACCGGCACGCGATGGTTCGCGAGCAACAATTCGATCTGCTCGGTGAAGTAATCGCGGAACAGGTCGGGACGGGTGACGCTGGTCTCGTGCGTGCCGGGTCCCGCGACGAAGCCGTATGACAGCCGCGAATCCATGCGGCCATGGGTTTGCGTCGTGATCCGCACGAAGGGATAGGTCGCGCGCACGCGCGCATCGAGCGGCGCACCGGCGGCAAAGGCTTCGAACTTTTCGCGCAGGAATGCGGTGTTGCGGTCGTAGATACGCGCGAGGCGCGCGACCGCGGCCCTGGCGTCGGTGAAGCGTTCGGCAGGAAAACGAGGTGGAGAGAGGAAAGGGGCCGTGTCTTCCATGCGCCCGAGCTTCGCCTTCGTAAGGACCAAGTCAAGGGATGGGGCGCCGCGTTACCGCCCGCAATTCCATATCATGCCGATCGGGGTCGAGGTCCAGCACGGACCGAAGCTTCCGCCATTATACCGGCCGCCATAGAAGCCGGGCCAACCGTAGCCGTAATAGGTGCGGCCGTCCCAGCCGATATAACGCCGGTCTTCGTACGCACGGTCACGCTGACGTTCACGCTCGGTGCGATAGCCGGGGAGGAAGCCGTAACCTTTCCACGCCTGTTTGCGAACGGTGACTTTTGGCCTTTGTGTCTTGCTGTCGGCCAACGCGTCCTGCGTGGCAACTGGCAGGAAAAGGGCAAAGGCGAACACCGCCCTGAACATCATTCTCGTCATGATCCTGTTCCTGGAGGTCGCATCGGACGGCATGTGTTGACGCCTGCACGCGCCCTGGTCGGCAATCTGCAAACAATCGACGAGGTTATCGGACGCGCGCTCGCATACAAGGGGCCGAGCTTCCGGATCATCGACCGGGAGTCTTGATCCAGGCAAAAAAAGGGGCCGCTCGCGCGGCCCCTTTGTGTTCGTTCGCGATGAGCGATGGACTTAGAAGTCCATGCCGCCCATGCCGCCGCCCGGCATCGCCGGCGCCGCGGACTGCTTCTTCGGAAGCTCGGCCACCATGGCTTCGGTGGTGATCAGAAGGCCGGCAACCGAGGCCGCGTTCTGGATCGCCGCACGCACGACCTTTGTCGGGTCGATGATGCCCTTCGACAGCATGTTGCCGTATTCAGCACCCTGGGCATCGAAGCCGTAAGAATACTGGTCCTTCTCCAGGATCTTGCCGACGATCACCGAGCCGTCTTCGCCAGCATTCGTGGCGATCTGACGGGCCGGGGCCTGCAGGGCCTTGCGCACGATCTCGACGCCGGTCTTCTGGTCGTCGTTCGCGGTCTTGACCTTCTTCAGGGCCTCGGTGGCACGGAGCAGGGCGACGCCGCCGCCCGGCAGGATGCCTTCCTCGACCGCGGCGCGGGTGGCGTGCATGGCATCGTCGACGCGATCCTTGCGCTCCTTCACCTCGACTTCGGTCGCACCGCCGACGCGGATCACGGCAACGCCGCCCGCGAGCTTGGCCAGGCGCTCCTGCAGCTTCTCGCGGTCATAGTCCGAGGTGGTCTCCTCGATCTGCGCCTTGATCTGCGCCACGCGCGCGTCGATGTCGGCCTTCTTGCCGGCGCCGTTCACGATCGTGGTGTTTTCCTTCTCGATCAGCACCTTCTTGGCGCGGCCGAGCATGTTGAGCGTGACGTTTTCCAGCTTGATGCCGAGATCTTCCGAGATCGCCTGGCCGCCGGTCAGGATCGCGATGTCCTGCAGCATGGCCTTGCGGCGATCGCCGAAGCCCGGAGCCTTCACCGCCGCGACCTTCAGGCCGCCACGCAGCTTGTTGACTACGAGAGTGGCAAGCGCTTCGCCTTCGACTTCCTCAGCGATGATGACAAGCGGCTTGGAGGTCTGCACGACCGCCTCGAGCAGCGGCAGCAGCTCCTGCAGGCCCGACAGCTTCTTCTCGTAGACGAGGATATACGCATCGTCGAATTCGGTGCGCATCTTGTCGGCGTTGGTGACGAAGTAGGGGGAGATGTAGCCGCGGTCGAACTGCATGCCCTCGACGATGTCGAGTTCGGTTTCGAGCGACTTGGCTTCCTCGACGGTGATCACGCCTTCATTGCCGACCTTGGCCATCGCCTTGGCGAGGTAGTCACCGATCTCCTTGTCGCCATTGGCGGAGATGGTGCCGACCTGGGCGATTTCGTCGTTCGAGGTAACCTTCTTGGAGTTGGCCTTCAGGTGCTCGACGACAGCCTCGACCGCGAGGTCGATGCCGCGCTTGAGGTCCATCGGGTTCATGCCGGCGGCGACGGACTTGGCGCCATCCTTCACGATCGCCTGGGCGAGCACGGTGGCGGTGGTGGTGCCGTCGCCGGCGAGGTCCGCCGACTTCGAGGCCACTTCGCGCACCATCTGGGCGCCCATGTTCTCGAACTTGTCGGAAAGTTCGATTTCCTTGGCGACGGTGACGCCGTCCTTGGT
>NZ_DATMRX010000326.1:0-5878 GCF_035565855.1 Pseudorhodoplanes sp. | reverse complement strand
GTCGGCACGTCCGGGAGCACCGCAAGGCGCCTTGGCGACGACACCGCGAGCGCGCGCAGCTTACCGTCCGCGATGAGCGGGAGGGACGTCGGCAGGTTGTCGAACATGATGTTGATCTGCCCGCCCACCGCATCGTTCAGTGCGGGGCCGACGCCGCGATACGGCACGTGAATGATGTCGGTGCCAGTCGCGAGCTTGAACTGTTCGCCCATCAGATGGCTGACCGAGCCGTTGCCCGCCGATCCATAGGTCAGCTTGCCCGGCTGCGCCTTGGCGAGTGCGACGAGCTCCGCCACCGTCTTTGCCGGCACTGTCGGATTGAGCGTGATGACATTCGGCACCTGCGCGATCAGGCCGATCGGCGCAAGGCCGTCGATCACATCATAGGGCAGCGACTTGTAGGCGGCCGGATTGATCGCGAGCGTCGAAGCTGTGCCCATGCCGATGGTGTAGCCGTCGGGCGCAGCCTTTGCCATTGCCGCGGTCCCGATCGAGCCGCCTGCCCCGCCGCGATTGTCGATCACCAGCGTCTGCCCGAGCGGGTCGCGCATGGCCTCCGCGACGACGCGCGCGATCACGTCGGTGGAGCCGCCCGCCGCGAATGGCACGATCAGCGTGATCGGGCGCGAGGGGTAACGATCCTGTGCTGCGGCGCTGGCGGCAAGCAGCGTCGCAAGACTTGCGACGAGGAAAAGACAACGAAAAAGACCACGAACCAGCACAGGGCAATCCCCTCTTCACCGAACCGCCTGGAAGGAAGAGGTCGCGCATCCGCGCGGCCCCCGGTCGCGTCAGTGTGAGTTTGGCGGCGGCTTCCCTCGCCGCCCGTCAGGTGTCAAACAATACGACAACAGGCATCCAATTGCATGGATGCTGCGGCCTTTCCGTTCGCACGATACCGCACGATGAACCCCGCAGTCCCGGTTGCCGCCCGCCACGCCAACGCGTCCGCCCGGACGCCCCTTCAGGAATTTCTGGAGCAGGCCCATGCCCGGTTTGGCGACGACTTTTCCGGCACGGTCGCCAATTACATCCCGGAACTGAGCAAGGCCGATCCGGCTCATTTCGGGGCCGCGATCGCGACCATCGACGGCCATATCTACGAAGTCGGCGACGCGCTCTTTCCCTTTACGATCCAGTCCGTGTCCAAGGCTTTCGTGTTCGGGCTTGCGCTCGACCTTTTGGGCGAGGATCGCGTCACATCCTCCGTTGGAGTCGAGCCGAGCGGCGAGGCCTTCAACTCCATCCGGCTGAACGCGCAGAACCAACCGTTCAACCCGATGGTCAATGCCGGCGCCATCGCCTGTTCGGGGATGATCTATCACGCCAAGGGCTCCGACGCCTTCGAGTGCATCCGCACGCTCCATAGCCGCTTTGCCGGGCGGGAGCTTGGCGTCGATGACTCCGTCTACCAGTCCGAGGCCACGACCGGCGACCGCAACCGCGCCATCGGCTGGATGCTGCGCAATTACGGCATTGTGAAAGATAATGTCGATGCGGTGCTGGACGTCTATTTCCGGCAATGCGCGATCCTCGTCACCGCCCGCGACCTTGCGGTTATGGCTGCGACACTTGCCAACAGCGGGGTCAACCCCTTGACCGGCGAACAGGTGCTGTCGCCGCACGCGGTGGCGCGCACCCTGTCCGTCATGACCTCGTCGGGCATGTACGATTATGCCGGCGAATGGATCTACCGCGTGGGCATGCCGGCCAAGAGCGGCGTCGGCGGCGGCATCGTCGGCGTGCTCCCAGCACAGATCGGACTTGGTACCTATTCGCCACTGCTCGACGAGCACGGCAATTCCGCGCGCGGCCTGCGGCTTTGCGAGGCGCTGTCGGCGCATTTTGACCTGCATGTGCTGAACCGCGCCAACGACGTGCGCAGCTGCGTCGTCGCCGACTACGATGTCGGCCGGCTGCAGCGGCGCGGCCGCCAGCCCCACGAGCAAAGGCTGCTCGACGACCACACCTCCGCCATTCGCATCCTGGAACTGACCGGTACGCTGGCCTTTTCCAATGTTGACTACGTCGCTCGCCGTGTCCTGTCGGCCGATTCAGGGCTCTTCACGGTGTTCGACCTGCGCCGCGTGCCGCAGATGACAGGCGCCGCGGCGCGGATGCTGGCCGACCTGCTCGACGGGCTCGCGGGCAACGGCATGCGCCCGATCCTCGCCGGCGTCGAGCGCGAGTCGCGGCATTTCCAGCAACTGAGCGCCTTCCTCGCCGATGCCGGCACGGTCCGCACCTTCACCTTGCTCGACGAAGCCATCGAATGGGCCGAGGACCAGGTGATCTTCCGGTATGGCGGCTTCAGCCAGATCGTCGAAGTCCCGCTGGCCGAACAGGAATTGCTGACGGGCATGTCCGCAGACGACCTCGCCGAATTGCAGGGCCTGTGCGAGGCGAAAAGCTATCACCCCGGTGAACACATCGTGGCCCGCGGCGATCCTTCGGATTCAGTGTATTTCCTGCAACGAGGCATGGTGAGCGTTAAGCTTGAGGACGGCGTACGGCTGGCGACGCTCGTTCCCGGCACCGCCTTCGGGGAACTCGCCCTCATCGGCGGACCGCGCAGCGCAGACGTGTTTGCCGACAATTCGGTGCTGTGTCAGCGCGTGCCGCTCGATGCCTTCGATGATTTCCGTGCCCGCCGTCCGGCCGCGGCCGAGGTCATCGTGCGAAACCTGGCGAAGCTTCTGGCGCACCGGCTGCTGCAGGCGAACACCAAGATCGATCTGCTGAGCGCGAATTGACGGGCTGATCGTCCCCGCAACAGGGAGTGATGACCCCCATGTCGGGATATGGCCCGCGGCTTTCGCGGGGCCCGACGCTCAGGTCGGCGTCCTACTTCCGCTTCCTGGCCCTGGTAGCCTTGGTAGCCTTGGTAGCCTTGGTAGCCTTGCTCGTTTTGGTGGCCTTGCTCGTCTTGCCGGCTTTCGTAGCGCCGACCTTGCCGCGCTTGACCTGCGGCTTCTTGCCGGCAAGCGCCGCCCGGCGTTCCGCGCGCAGCTTCTTGGCCCGCGCCTCGGCCCGCTCCGCCGCGCGCTTTTCGAGGCACTTGTCGCACTTGCAGCCCACCGGCTTCAGGAAGATGTCGAAATAATCCTTGCCGTAATCGTAGGTGATCTCCTCGCCCGGCTTGATCTTGCGGCGCGCGGTGATGATGACCTTGTGGCCCTTCACGTCGCTTTCGGCGTTGGGCCGGCAGGAATGATTGAAGTAGCGCGCGAGGTTCCGCCTGTTGGAGCCGTCGATGGTCCAGCGCGAATTGACCTCGAACATGTAGCGGTTGTCGCGCTTTTCGGCTTCCTCATTGCTGAGGAGCTGACCGCGATAGGTGTCGATCAGCTCGTTCTTCTGGATCTCTCGGGTGGCAAAGCACCCAAGCCCGGTACGGGAACGGCCGATGCGATAGGCGCGACGGAACGGCTTGCGGGCACGGAGCATGTGATACGACAGAATCGATGAAGCTTCTGCGCCAAGGCATAAGCAAATGCCACGCCAATTTCAATTGGGCTAAGCGCAAGTCCCCAAGCGGCACGCAAACCCATCCGCCCCTCGTCCCCGCGAAAGCGCGAACCCACGCTTTGCGGTGGTTTCACGCCTTGGCGGGAATAAGCAGAGGGCTGAGGCGCCTACCCCAGATTCAGCGACTGGAAGAAATCGTTGCCCTTGTCGTCGATGATGATGAAGGCGGGGAAATTCTCCACCTCGATCCGCCAGATTGCTTCCATGCCGAGCTCATGGAATTCGATGGTCTCGACCTTCTTGATGCAATGCTCGGCAAGGTTCGCGGCCGCCCCGCCGATCGAGCCGAGATAGAAGCCGCCATGCTTCTTGCAGGCTTCGCGCACCGCGGCCGAGCGATTGCCCTTGGACACCATGACGAGGGAACCGCCCGCGGTCTGGAACTGGTCGATATAGTCATCCATCCGGCCGGCCGTGGTCGGGCCGAACGAGCCGGAGGCATAGCCCTTCGGCGTCTTGGCCGGGCCGGCATAGTAGATCGGATGGTTCTTGAAATAGTCCGGCAGGCCCTTGCCCTGCTCCAGCCGCTCGCGCAGCTTGCCGTGCGCGAGGTCACGCGCGACGATCATGGTGCCGGTGAGCGAGAGCCGCGTCTTGATCGGATATTGCGACAGGGTCTTGCGGATCTGATCCATCGGCTGGTTCAGGTCGATCTGCACCACCGCGCCGCCGAGCCTCGCTTCGTCGATCTCCGGCAGATATCTCGCCGGATCGTGCTCGAGCTGCTCCAGGAACACGCCGTCTTTGGTGATCTTGCCCACCGCCTGGCGGTCGGCCGAGCACGACACGCCGAGCCCGATCGGCAGCGAAGCGCCGTGGCGCGGCAGGCGGATCACCCGCACGTCGTGGCAGAAATACTTGCCGCCGAATTGCGCGCCGACGCCCAGCGACTGCGTCATCTTCAGGATTTCCTGCTCCATCTCGAGGTCGCGGAAGGCGTGGCCATCCTCCGAGCCCTTGGTCGGCAGGGTGTCGTAATAGCGGCAGGAGGCGAGCTTCACCGTCTTCAGGTTCAGTTCGGCCGAGGTGCCGCCGATCACGATCGCAAGGTGATAGGGCGGGCACGCCGCGGTGCCGAGCGTCAGCACCTTCTCTTTCAAGAAGGCGAGCAGCCGGTCGCGGGTCAGGATCGAGGGCGTCGCCTGGAACAGGAAGGTCTTGTTGGCCGAACCGCCGCCCTTGGCGATAAACAGGAACTTGTATTCGTCGTCGCCGTCGGCATAGAGCTCGACCTGCGCCGGCATGTTGTTCTTCGTATTGGTCTCCTCGAACATCGACAACGGCGCGAGCTGCGAATAGCGCAGGTTCTTTTTCAGGTAGGAATCGCGCGCGCCCTCGGCGAGCGCGGCCTCGTCGTCGCCCTCGACGAACACGTTGCGCCCGCGCTTGCCCATGATGATGCAGGTGCCGGTGTCCTGGCACATCGGCAGCGTGCCGCCCGCCGCGATATTGGCGTTCTTCAGGAAATCGAAGGCGACGAACTTGTCGTTGTCGGAGGCCTCGGGGTCCTCGAGGATCTTGCGCAGCTGCTGCAGATGGCCCGGGCGCAGGTAATGGTTGATGTCGTTATAGGCCTCTTCCGCGAGCGCCTTGAGCGCCGACGCCGGCACCACGAGGACGTCGCGGCCGAGCACCTTTTCGGTGCGCACCCCCGGCACATCCAGCTTGCGGTAGGGCGTGTTGTCCTTGCCGAGCGGGAACAGCGGGGTGTGCCTGTATGCTGGGATCGGCGGGGTGACGGGGGCGTTCATGGGCTAAAACTCGCGATTTTGGCCGCTAACAGCGGTTTTCGCGGGCGTTTTAGAGGGTTTCGAAACAGAGGGGAAGCCGCCCGTCCAATCCGGTTTTGGATTGTCATTAGGCCGATCCGCTCGATCTTTCCGAGAGCGAAGGATGGGTTGAGCGTAGCGTAGCGAAACCCGTCGTATCGAATCTTGCGGCATGCGACGAAACAATCCAGCTCGGTCGCATGCGGCTACTCCATCGCAGCAACATTGATTGCTTAGAACCTTATTCAGGCGAGGTCTCACAGCACCAGCGCAGAACAAATTTTGCGACCTACCGCCGCGCTTTCGCAAACCTCACGATCATTCTTCTGACGCCGTCGCAGAAGCCCGCGCGCAAAGCGCGGCGATATGCTCAAATCACAGGTGCTGATTCGTATAATGCCGGCCGCGTTGGCCCCTGCCCCGGAAATCGGCGTGGCGCGAGGCTCTTTCGGCCGGACAGAGCAACTGCAGCTGAGGGAGCATTCCCATGCGAATGGTTGCGGGTTATCTTGTCGCGCTTTTGCTCGTTGCAGCCTATGACCACGTCGCACATGGCGGCCGCTATCGGACCGGTGTCAGCA
>NZ_DATMRX010000325.1:0-5354 GCF_035565855.1 Pseudorhodoplanes sp. | reverse complement strand
CGCGGCCACCACCTCCGCGCTCGCGCCCGGATACTGGCCCGACACGCTGATGACGGGCGGCGCGATCTCCGGATATTGGGCGACCGGCAGGCGGCTGAACGCCACCCCGCCCAGGATCACGATCACGATCGAGACCACCGCGGCAAAAATCGGCCGATCAATGAAGAAGTGCGAAATTCGCATACTGTCGGCGCCCTACGAGTCCCTGCTGCGGGTTGTCACTGCTTCGCGCTATCGGTTTTCTACCGACCGATTTACTGATTCTTGGCCTGCGGCCCCGGTCCGCTGCCCTTCTCCTGCGGGGTGACCTTCTGTCCGGGCCGCACCCGCATCAGACCGTTGACGACGATGCGGTCGCCGGCCGCGATCCCGTCCCGGATGACGCGCAGATTGTCATCGGTCATCGGCCCGAGCGTCACGTATTTCTGCACCGCCGTGTTGTCGCCGTCGATGGCGAGAACGAATTTGCGCGCCTGCTCCGTGCCGATCGCGACATCAGGCACAAGCAGCGCCTGATAGGTCGGCGAGCCCGGCACGCGAATGCGGCCAAACATGCCGGGAATCAGGACGCCATCGGGGTTGGAGAACACCGCGCGGCCACGGATCGTGCCTGACGACTTGTCGATGACATTATCGAGGAAGTCCATGTAGCCGCGATGCTCGAAGCCCTTTTCATCGAGCAGCTTGAGCTCGACGACGACGCCGCCGTCGCGTCCGGTCACCTCTTTGCCGCTGCGTGAAAACCGCTCGTAACGGAGGTACGACGCCTCATCCATCGTGAACTCGAAACGGATCGGATCGATCGAGACGATGGTCGCCAGCAGCGTGGTGTTCCCGCTCGTTCCGCCGGTGACCAGGTTGCCGGTCGATACGCGACGATCGCCGATGCGCCCCGCCACCGGTGCGCGAAGTTCGGTGAATTCAAGGTCAAGCTCGGCCTGGCGCACCGCGGCTTCGTTCGCAGCAACCGAAGCCTCCGCGCTGCGGAACGCCTGAGTGCGCTGGTCGAAGGCCTGCTCGGTGATGGTGTGGTCGCGGACAAGCTGCTTGGCGCGATCGAGGTCGGTCTGGGTAAACGCCAGATTGGCCTTCGCCTGCGCCAACGCGCCGCGCGCCTGGTCGAGGGTATTCTGGAACGGGCGCTTGTCGATGGTGAACAGGAGATCGCCCTGCTTGACCATCTGGCCGTCGCGGAAATGGATCTTGTCGAGGTAGCCCGACACCCGAGCCCGCACCTCGACGGAATCGACCGCCACGAACCGGCCGACATATTCGTCGTGATCGGTGACGCCGCGTTCAATCGGCTTGGCCACCGTCACCGCGGGCGGTGGCGGCGCAGCTGGCGGCTGACTCTGACCACAAGCCGCCAGCACCGGCGTGACCACGACGAAGGCGGCGGCAAGCCGCCAGGGAAAGCTGTGAATCATAGGACCCGTTTGCTGCTAGCAAATCGCTGATGTTGCAATGCGGCAAGATAGAGACGCCGGTCGATAAAGGATAGGGAGAGACCGAGCTATGTCGCCTCCGGTGCCGGTTCAAGGCTTTCGTTCAGAAGCGCCGCTTATCATTCCTATCAACAAAATTGAAGTCAGTTCCCGGAAGCTTCTGGAACGCTCCCCTTTCCCCGTCCGCGGAACAACACCATCCACTCCCGGCCGAACAGCACCAGAACCACGCCGCCATAGGCCATCGCGCTGACAATCCCGAGGACCAGCAGCGTCGCGACATCACGCAACGACGGCCAGTCGGCGAACAACGCGGCAACCGGACGCTCGCAGCACCATAACACCGCCGCAAGCGCAAGCGACGCAGCCACGAGCTTGAGGCTGGATCGCCAGAGGCGCCGGTCGATGGCGAACAGGCCCTGCCGCACTCCGAACCAGACCAGCAGCGCGAGATTGATCCACGCGCCCACCGATGTGGCAAACGCCAGCCCGACCTGGGCGTAACGGTCCATGAGCAGGACCTTGAGCGCAACGTTTACGATGACAGCAACCAGCAGCGCCTTCACGGGTGTCGTGGTGTCGCCGCGGGCCAGGAACGTGACCGACGCACTGCGCATCAAGACGAACGGCAGAAGGCCGATGGCGTAGGCCATCAACGTCATCGCTGCCGCGTGCGCATCCGATGCGGTGAAAGCGCCGCGTGTGAACAACGCGCGCATGATCAGTTCGGGGATCAGGACGAAGGCCACGAGACAAGGCAGCGACAGCAGCAGCGTCAACTCAATGGCGCGATTCTGCGAATGCCGTGCGCCCACTTCATCGCCGACCGTGATCCGCCGCGCCATCTCTGGAAGCAGCACGGTGCCGGCGGCGATGCCGATGACCCCGATGGGCAATTGGTTCAACCGGTCGGCGTAATAGAGCGCCGACAATGCGCCGGCGGCGAGAAAGCTTGCGATGATGGTGTCGGCAAACAACGCGATCTGCGTTCCGGCGGAACCGACGACGGCCGGACCGAACCGCTTGAGGAACAGCATCACCTCGGCATCAAGCCGCGGCCAGCGCAGCCTCGGCATCAGGCCATGACGCGCGGTATCGCCCGCCACCAGAAGGAATTCCAGGATGCCGGCAAGCAGCACGCCCCATGCCGCCGCATGTCCCGCGGTCGGAAAGAACGCTGCGAGCGCGAGCGTCATCATCATCGAAAGGTTGAGCAGGATCGGCGCGGCGGCCGCCGCCGCGAAGCGGTCCACGGCGTTGAGAATACCGCCGTAAAGCGTGACGAGGCTCACCAGCAGCAGATAGGGAAACGTGATCCGGGTCAGATCGACCGCGAGCGTGAAGCGACCCGGATCCTTACCGAACCCCGGAGCCAGAAGGTCGATCACGCCGGGCGTAAAGAACAGCGCCGCCGCGAGCAGAGCGATCTGGCTCGCCAGCAGCAGCGTGAAGACACGATCGGCAAACAACCGCACCGCGGCCTCGCCGCTGGTGCCGCGGACTCGCGCGTAGGATGGGATGAAGGCTGCATTGAACGCGCCTTCGGCAAAGATGGCGCGAAAGTGGTTGGGCAAGCGCAGCGCCACGAAAAAGGCGTCGGCGACCGGCCCCGCTCCCAGCACCGAGGCCAGCATGATGTCGCGCAGGAAGCCCGTCGCACGCGACAGAAGCGTAATTCCCCCCACGGTCAGGATGCGGTCAATCATCGGATGTCACGCTTGTGTCAACACCTTGTTGTTGCTGAAATCGATTCGCTATTCGCCCGCACAGTCTGGCTATCGCGGGCGATTTTTGGAATAGTGCCGCACCATGACCAAAATCGTTCCTGTTCTTCTCGCCGGCGGCGCCGGAACACGGCTGTGGCCGGTGTCGCGCGACGCCTTGCCCAAGCAATTCCTTCCTCTGGTGGGTGAGCGTTCGACTTATCAGGATACGTTGCTGCGGGTCGCGGCCGGCGACCTGTTCGCCCCACCCATCGTCATCACCGGTAGCGATTTCCGGTTCTTTGCCCGCCGCCAGGCTGAGGAACTCGGAATCGAAGCAACCGTGGTCATCGAACCGATGCGCCGCGATTCGGGGCCAGCGGTGGCCGCCGCTGCGGCGCTGGTGAAAAGCCGTGATCCCGATGCGGTGGTGCTGGCGCTCGCCGCCGATCACGTCATCCTCGATCTCGAAGAATTCCAGGCCACATGTCTCGCCGGCCTCGCGGCGGCACAGGCCGGCCGCATCGTGACGTTCGGGATTACACCGACCGCCCCGAAGACCAGCTACGGCTACATCCGGCCCGGCAAACCGGTCGATCAGGGTCGAGGCAATGCCGCCGGCGCCACGGCCGGCCCGGTTTATGCGGTCGAAGCGTTTGTCGAAAAGCCCGACGCCGACACCGCCGCGCGCTACGTCGCAGAGGGCTACCTCTGGAACTCCGGTAACTTCCTGTTCCGCGCCGATACGCTGCTGTCCGAGTTGGCGCGCTACGAGCCTGAAATGGCGGCTGCGGCCGAAGCCGCGGTCGCCGGCGCGAGCGACGATCTCGGTTTCCTGCGGCTTCAAGAGCAGGCTTTCTCGGAAGCGCCGAAAAAATCCATCGACTATGCGGTGATGGAGAAAACGAACCGCTCGGCTGTCGTTGCCGGCCGCTTCCGCTGGTCCGACATCGGTTCGTGGGATGCGATCTTCGATATCGCCGAACGCGACAAGGCAGGCAACGCCATTCAGGGAACGGTGGTTACGGCAAACACGCGCAATTGCGTCGTCCACTCGCTCGACCGGCTCACCGCCATCATTGGCGCGGAAGACCTCGTGGTGGTGTCGACGCCCGACGCCGTCCTGGTGGTGCCGCGCGACCGTGCGCAGGATGTCCGCGAGCTTGTGGCCCAATTGAAGGCCTCGAAGCGGCGCGAGGCCACCGATCATCGGCGCGTGCATCGGCCGTGGGGCTTTTATGATTCCGTCGACTCGGGAGAGCGCTTCCAGGTCAAGCGCATCGTGGTGCATCCGGGCGGTACGCTTTCGCTGCAAAAGCATCATCATCGCGCCGAGCATTGGGTCGTCGTGCATGGCACGGCCGAAGTCACGATCGGGTCCGATGTCCAAGCGGTGCACGAGAACGAGTCTGTCTATATCCCGATGGGGGCCGTCCACCGCCTCGCCAACCCCGGCAAGATTCCGCTGGAGTTGATCGAGGTGCAGACCGGAAGTTACCTCGGCGAGGACGATATTATCCGCATCGAGGACATCTATCAGCGAAGCTGACGAGATCAGGCGCAGCGGCTCAAGGCATCGGTGGGTTGTTGGCCTCCGTCTTCCAGTCGAACGACGTGAAGCTTTGCAATTCACAATGGTCGATCAGGACGGAGAGACGCGACTGCACGATCTGCTCACGCTGGAAGAACACGGCATAGTAGCGTGGCGGAAAGGGAAACTTCTGCGCCTTCACGCAGACCTGCCAGGATGCCCCTTTCAGCGAATCGACGCGCCGCACGTCGGAAATCTCCAGCGTTCCCGCGCTATCGGGGCTGCCAACCACTTCGGGAAGATGGTTGGCGATCAGAAACCGATAGGCCGGCTCGGGACCGGCCACGTCCTCGGACGACCAATCCGGCAACAATCCCGACACCGCACAGGCACTGAGCATCAGCGCCAGCGGCAGTAACAACAACACGCGAAAGGCCATGCATCCCCAAATGCAGATGGTCTCAGGAGCGGACAGTCCCCGACGGCGGATAATCCGAAAAGAGGCCGGATCGATTCGGCCGGGCACAGTCGCGTGTCGCGGCTACGACGTCAATGCGGCACGCACCGCCTCGATCACCCGGTCTTGCGTGGGGGCGTCGAGATAGGCGTGCATCGGCAGGCTGATGACCTCGTCGGCCAGCCGGTCGGTCACCGGAATGCCGTTATCGACCACCG
>NZ_DATMRX010000324.1:0-16649 GCF_035565855.1 Pseudorhodoplanes sp. | reverse complement strand
CTTCGAGCCGGAAGAATTCGCCCCGCCTCCCGGTCGCGACGCGACGGCATCGACCACGATCACATTGTCCGACCTCGCCCATGGCGGCTCCCGGCGGGTCTATCTGCCGACCGGCAAGGAAGTCGACGTCAAGATTCCCGCAGGGTTGTCGGACGGCCAGCAGATCCGGCTGAAGGGCCAGGGGTTCTCCGATGGCGGCCCGCCCGGTGACGCGATCATCACGGTGCACATTGCCAAGCACCCGTATTTCGAACGCGATGGCTCGAATATCCGGCTGGAATTGCCGATCTCGCTTTACGAGGCGGTGCTCGGTGGAAAAGTGCGCGTGCCGACGCTCGACGGCGCGGTGGAGCTCAACATCCCCGCCAATACCGGTGGCGGACGCACCTTCCGTCTGCGCGGCAAGGGCCTCCCGGACAAGAGCGGTTCGGGCGATCTCCTCGCCACAATCCGCATCGTCCTTCCCGACGCGCCGGATGCCGAGCTCGAAGAGCTGATGCGCAAATGGCGGGAGGAGAAGCCCTACGATCCTCGCCGCAATCTCGGGTAACGCGCGCGAATGAAGACGCGTCAGCCGCCCTTGCGGCTGACCGCCGGGTCCGCGGACGATCTGTTCTGTGGCGGCGGTGGTGCCCGGTTCTCGAGTTGTTCGAAGGCGGCACGCGCCAGCTCCTTGAGGCGCATCTTGTCCGCCGGGCCCGCGACCACGTAGCCGTAGTCGCTCACCACCCAGCGGATCGCCGCGACATTGTCCGAGGTGTAATAGCGGAACGAGGTCTGCGGCTGCTCCAGCTTCGAAATGTAGAAGGTGATCCGGTCACCGCTGCCGTTTTCGTACATCAGCAGCGCCGCGGGTCCGGATTCGCCCGGCAACAGGCGGCCGCCGAGAAGCTTCAGGTCGAAGGCCGCGAAATCCGGAAACCGCAATTGCGTCCCGACCCGTCGCGACAGCCACGGCGTCAGATGGCTTTCCGCGGCGCCGACCTCAACCGGATGACGAATCTCGCTGATATAGAGCTTGTGCGCGGCAAGCGCCCGTTGCGCGAGATCGTCCGCGGGATCGCCGACCGCTGCGACCACCTCGGTGGTACTGCGCGCCATCCAGCCCGCGATGCCGCCGACGAGGAACGCGACAGCAACGATCGCCGCGGCGATCGCGCGCCAGTTGCGGCCGGAGCGCAGCAGCGTCTCGATGTTCAGACGCGCGGGAACCGTTTCGTTGACGGTATTGCCAAAGCGCGCGCGGATTGCATCGGCCTGGAGACGCCACGCGGAAACGCGCGCCGCATCCTCCGGATGCGACATCAGCCAGGCTTCAACCGCAGCGCGGCGATCGACCGGCAACTCGCCGTCGACATACGCGTGAAGTTCGTCTTCGGTGACCGGTGATGTCCGATCGACCATCATTGCACCTCTCGTCTATTTCACGCGGCGGAGCGCCGGACGCTCGCCGTCGAGATAGACCTTGATCTGCGCACGGGCGCGCGCGAGCCGTGACATGACCGTGCCGATGGGCACGCCCTGGATATCCGCGACTTCGCGATAGGACAGTCCTTCGAGCACCACCAGAAGGAGCGCCTGTCGCTGGTCGTCGACCAGAAGATCGAGCGCGCGCTCGATGTCGCGGCCCCCGGCCTCGGGACCGGCCGAATCCGGAGCGTCGTTGTCCTCGAGCGTCGCGGTCATCGGCCGCCGCGCCAGGGAGCGGAGCCGGTTTCTGTTCAAATTGGTGAGAATCGTAAAGAGCCAGGACCTGATCTCGCCGCCATGGAACAGGTGTTCCGACCGCAGGGCGCGCACCAGCGTGTCCTGGACGAGGTCATCGGCGAGTTCCGCATCGCGGGTCAAAGCCCGCGCATAGCGCCGCAAAGCGGGGACATTCGCCTCCACATCGTGCCGAAAACTGCTCATCGTTCTCACTGTCCCGGTGACGAAACCTTCGCGGCCAAGGCGCCGCGCACGGGCGGACATCACGGAGCGAACACCTGTCCGGTATTCGATATTCCGAAAAGCAGGCCGCCATTCTTCCGGACGGGCCGGTTCTTGATGGCCAGAATACCCTATGCCACAAGGGAATGCACTGAGAGTGCCTTAGAAGGAACAGTGATGGCGGACGGCTCTGGCCTCATGCGCGGCAAGCGCGGGCTGATCATGGGGGTGGCAAACAACCGGTCGATCGCCTGGGGGATCGCCCGGGCATGCCGCAATCACGGAGCGGACCTGGCGTTTACCTACCAGGGCGACGCGCTGAAGAAGCGGGTCGAGCCGCTGGCCGAGGAGGTCGACGGCATCGTGGTCGGCCATTGCGACGTGTCGGAGCCCAAGACCATCGACGCCGTCTTCGACGCGGTCCGTAGCGCCTGGGGCGGCCTCGATTTCGTGGTCCATGCCATCGCGTTTTCCGACAAGGACCAGCTCGATGGCCGCTACATCGACACCACCGAGGACAATTTCGTCAAGACGATGCTGATCTCCTGCTATTCGTTCACGGCCATCGCGCAGCGCGCCGAGAAGCTGATGACGAATGGCGGATCGATGCTGACGCTGACCTATTACGGCGCCGAGAAATGGATGCCGCATTATAATGTGATGGGGCTTGCGAAGGCGGCGCTGGAAAGTTCGGTGCGCTATCTCGCCGCCGATCTCGGCGTGAAGAATATCCGCGTCAACGCGATCTCGGCCGGCCCGCTCAAGACGCTCGCGGCGTCTGGCATCGGCGACTTCCGGTACATCCTGAAATGGAACGAATACAATACGCCGCTGCGCCGTAACGTTACGCTCGACGAGGTGGGCGATGCGGCCGCGTATTTCCTGTCCGACATGTCACGCGGCGTGACCGGCGAGATTCATCATGTCGATGCCGGCTATCACGTCGTCGGGATCAAGCATCCCGATGCACCCGACCTGACGGTGGGCGAGCCGTAGCGCGCCGCATCGAATTTCACGACCGTCGATCTGCAAAAAGGAAACGGCCGGACCTTGGTCCGGCCGCTTCGGTCAACCGAAACGAAGAGGCTGCGATCAGGCGGCGATCCGGTACAGGATCACGTTCTCGGCCTTCTTGGACTTCTTCGCCTTCTTGCCTTTCTTCTTCGCGGCAGCGGAGAAGTCGACGACGTTGGTCAGCTCGGCCTTCTTGGACTTCTTCGCCTTCTTGCCCTTCTTCTTGGCAGCGGCGGAGACGTCGGTCGCGATCAGCTCGGCCTTCTTGGACTTCTTCGCCTTCTTGCCCTTCTTCTTGGCGGCGGCGGAGACGTCGGTCGCGATCAGTTCGGCCTTCTTGGACTTCTTCGCCTTCTTGCCTTTCTTCTTGGCGGCGGCCGAGAATTCGTCGCTCTTCGCAACGCCCGGCGTCGCCTGAGCCGCGATCACCGGCGACAGGGTCGTCGACCCGATGAAGCCGATCGCAGCTATGACGGCGATCAATTTGCGCATGTGTGGTGTCCTTGTTTGGTCATTCATCCCGGTGCGAGCGGACTCGGTGAAAAACCGATGGTGCGCTCCTCCCGAACCGCTGCAATTCTTCTCAGAAAAGACTCCGCCCCGCAAATGAAAAATCAAAAAAACTGCAAGAAAATCAGTAACTTAACGGGCATTCAGTTTGCCATTAATGAGCGTTCAGGGCCCTGAATGTGCATTCACGGCGCGCGCTGGCTTCGCCGCCATGCGGGGCACGTCCGCAGCCGCACCGGCCGGCCTGCCGGTACGGCCGGTCTCATTTGACCCGCCGTAGCCTGCGGGCTACGACACCGCGCATCATCCCAAAAAACGCCCCATGTCGTTCAACACCTTCGGCCATCTGTTTCGCGTGACCACCTTTGGCGAGAGTCACGGGCCGGCCATCGGCTGCGTCGTCGACGGCTGTCCGCCGCGGATTCCGCTGAGCGCCGCTGATATCCAGGGCGATCTCGATCGCAGACGGCCGGGACAATCGCGCTTCACCACGCAGCGCCAGGAGCCGGACGCGGTGCGTATTCTCTCCGGCGTGTTCACCGACGAAGCGACCGGTATGGAAATGACGACCGGCACGCCGATCGCGCTGCTGATCGAGAATGTCGACCAGCGCTCCAAGGACTATTCCGACATCAAGGCCAAGTATCGCCCGGGGCACGCGGGCTATACCTACGACGTCAAATACGGATTTCACGATTATCGCGGCGGCGGCCGCGCCTCCGCCCGCGAAACCGCGTCGCGCGTCGCAGCCGGTGCGGTGGCCCGCAAGATCCTTCCGGGCGTCACCATTCGCGGGGCGATGGTGAAGATGGGCCCGCACGAAGTCGATCGCGCGCGCTGGGACTGGAACGAGGTGTCGCGCAATCCGTTCTTCTGCCCCGATGCGAAGGCCGCGGAAGCCTGGGCCGGCTATCTCGACGGGGTGCGCAAATCCGGCTCGTCCGTCGGCGCCGTGATCGAGGTCGTCGCGGACGGCGTGCCGGCCGGCCTCGGGGCGCCGATCTACGGCAAGCTGGATTCCGACCTCGCCGCGGCGCTGATGGGCATCAACGCCGTCAAGGGCGTCGAAATCGGCGATGGCTTTGCCGCGGCGGAACTCTCCGGCGAAGACAATGCCGACGAGATGCGGATGGGCAATGACGGCCGGCCGGTCTTCCTGTCCAATCATGCCGGCGGCATTCTCGGCGGCATCTCCACCGGTCAGCCCATCGTGGCGCGCTTTGCCGTCAAGCCGACCTCATCCATCCTTCAACCCCGCCAGACCGTCGACCGATACGGCCGCGACAGCGAGATCGTGACCAAGGGCCGCCATGACCCCTGCGTCGGCATCCGCGCGGTTCCCGTCGGCGAGGCCATGATGGCATGTGTGCTGGCGGATCATTATCTGCGCCACCGAGGTCAGGTGGGTGAGGGGCCGTCCTGGCCATTCCCGCTTCCGGACCGCCCGACAGGATCATAATGCTCGACACTCATCAGCGCATCGACCAGGCCATCGCGGCATTCGCTCGCGGCGAAATCATTGTCGTCACCGACGACGACGATCGGGAGAATGAAGGCGATCTTTTCGTCGCCGCCTCGCTCTGCACCCCCGAGAAGATGGGATTCATCATTCGCCACACCTCGGGCATCGTCTGCGCGCCGCTTTCGGCCGAAGACGCCAAGCGGCTGCATCTGGAGCCGATGGTGTCCCGCAACGACGCCCCGCTCGCGACCGCCTTCACGGTGTCGGTGGACGTCAAGCACGGGCTGACGACCGGCATCTCGGCCGAGGAGCGCACCAATACCGTGCGCGCGCTCGCCAACGGCAATAGCGGCGCCGGCGACTTCGTGCGGCCCGGCCATGTGTTTCCTCTCGTGGCGCGCGACGGCGGGGTGCTGATGCGGTCCGGCCATACCGAAGCCTGCATCGATCTGTGCAAGTTGGCCGGCGTTCCCGAGGTCGGCGTCCTCTCCGAATTGATGAATGACGACGGCACCGTCATGCGCGGGCGGCAGGTCGCCGAGTTCGCGGACAAGCACGGGCTCAAGCGGCTGTCGATTGCCGATCTCATCGCCTACCGGCAGGCCCGCGAAAAGCTCGTGCAGCGGGTCGGCGAATTCCCGGTGGCCTCGCCGATCGGCCCGCTGCAGGGCTATGCCTATGTGACGCCCTTCGATGCGACCCATCACATGGCTTTCGTCTATGGGCGGCTGGGCGAGGGCCATGACATCCTGACCCGTCTGCATCGGGCCGACGTGATCGGCGATGTGTTCGGCGGCGCCAAGACCATCAACGGGGTGCTGCAGCGCTTCAAGGAGGAAGGCCGGGGCGTCATCGTCTATCTGCGCGACGGCACCGCCGGTGTTCCGGTGACCGCGATCCCGAGCAACGGCGAGACCGAATCCGAGGCGGCCCGCATCCGGCAATGGCGCGAGATCGGCCTCGGCGCCCAGATCCTGAAGGATCTCGGGATCAGCTCGATCCGGCTCGTGACCTCGAAAAAGTTCACCTATGTGGGTCTCGGCGGCTTCGGTATCGAGATTGTGTCCACAGAAGCGGTGGACGGCTGAACCGGCGCTTTCCCGCAGGCTGCGGGCGTGTCACCATTTCCGCCGATGGCGGAGATGGCGATGCTGCGCAGACCGGCTTCCACCGCAATCCTGGCTGTCGTCGCTGCCGCGCTCCTGACGGCCAGCGCGATGCGGCCTGACGCTGCGCCCGCTGCGCGCGGCGGCGCGCATCAGCAGACCACGACCGTCGATGTCGAGCTCGTGCTCGCGGTCGACATCTCCTATTCGATGGATCCGGAAGAGCTCGCCCTGCAGCGTGAGGGTTATGCCAAGGCGCTGACGTCGCCTGAATTCCTCAACGCCTTGCGCCAGGGGATTCACGGCAAGGTCGCCGTCACCTATTTCGAATGGGCCGGCTCGAGCGAACAGCGCGTCATCGTGCCGTGGCGCATCGTCGATGGCCCGGAAGGCGCGGGTTCGGTCGCCAACGAAATTCTCGCGTCGCCGATCCGCCGCGCCGCCCGCACCTCGATTTCCGGCGCGCTGTTGTTCGGAGCTGCCTTGTTCGAAACCAGCGGCCAGCGCGGCATCCGCCGGGTGATCGATGTGTCCGGCGACGGCGCAAACAACAGCGGTCAGATCGTGACGGCGGCACGTGATGAGGTGCTGTCGCGGGGCATCACCATCAACGGCCTGCCGATCATGCTGAAGCGGCCGAGCTACGCGACGATGGATATCGAATTGCTCGACGAATATTACGAGGATTGCGTGATCGGCGGTCCGTCAGCCTTCGTCGTACCGGTCAAGGATCGCGACAAGTTCGTCGAGGCGATCCGGACGAAACTGGTGCTGGAAATCGCGGCGCTGACGCCGGGCAGTCCCGTCATCAAGGCCGCGGCCGCCAACCCGCGCGTGCCCTGCACGATCGGCGAACGCATCTGGCAGGAGCGCTGGGGGAATTGAGCTACGGCCTCGTGCCCCGGACGCGGTGCAGCACGAAGTGATGCACCGCAGAGCCGGGGCCCATGTGGCCGGCGTCCATGTCAATCGGGAAATGTCGATCGGGGCATGCCGATCGCCTGCGCTATGGGTCCCGGTTCTGCAGCGCACCGCTTCGCAAAACGCTCGCGCTGCGCCGCGCTCGGGACACGAGACCATCACCGCGCGAACCGCGCCACGATCTCCACATGCGCGGTGTATTTGAACTGATCGACCGGCGTGACACGCGAAAGCTTGTAGCCACCCGCCATCAGGATCGCGGCGTCGCGGGCGAAGGTGCCGGCATTACAGGAGACCGCGACCACGGTCTTCACCTTGCTCTTCGCGATCTCACGCGCCTGCGCTTCAGCCCCCTGACGCGGCGGATCGAAGACGACGGCCTCGAACGGTACAAGATCCATGGCCGGCCGCGGCAGCCTGAAGAGATCGCGCCGCAGCGCCGTCACCTGTTTCAGGCCGGGCGTCGCCTGTGCCGCCCGCGCCAATGCCTCGATGGCGGCCTGGTCGCTGTCGATTGCGGTGACGCGGATGCGTTCGGCAAGCCGCAGCGAGAATGGACCGAGCCCGCAAAACAGGTCGAGCGCGGATTTCGCATTGCCGACATGGTCGAGGACGAGCTCCGCGAGCGTTTGCTCGCCCAGCGCCGTCGCCTGCAGGAACGGACCGGGCGGCAGTGTCACCTTCGCCTTGCCCATCTGCACGAGCGGGGGCGCGATCTGCGCGATCATCTCGCCGTGGCGCGTGATCCGCGCAATCCGGCCGGAGGCTGCGACACGCGCCAGCGCACTCGCACGCGCCTGATCGAGCGGTCCCGAACCGCGGACATCGATGTCGAGCCCGTTCAGTGTTGCGGTGACATGAATATCGAGCGGCTTCTTCAGCGGCCCGAGCACATCGGCGATCGCCCAGGCGGCATCGATGGCGACGGCCATGCCGGGCGCCAGCACCGGGCAGCGGTCGATCGGAACGAGCGTATGCGCGCGCAAGGCCGAGAAGCCGACCTCGACGATCTCTTTCGTGCCCTGCCGCGCATGCAGCACCGCGCGCCTTCGGCCCTCGCCATGGGCGTCGATCAGGTCGCCGACCTGTGCATCGACGCCGGCCTGCGACAGCGCCGACACCACGAGGTCGCGCTTCCACGCGCGGTAACGCGGCTCCGCCCAATGCTGGATCGCGCAGCCGCCGCACACACCGAAATGCGGACAGAACGGCGCGACCCGATCGGGCGACGCCTCGACGACGTGCAGCAGATGCCGCCGGTCGGGATGGCCCTGTACCGCGTCGGCATCGACGGTTTCGCCCGGCAAAGTATAGGGCACGAAAACGGGACCGTCGGGCGTCGGCGCGACGCCGTCACCGCGATGCCCGATATCCGTGATGATGAGCCGGTCGACCATGCGCCTGTCATGCCCGGCTTTTGCGGGCGAGGGCAAGGTTGCTCCGTCGAGCGCAGGGCAGTGCCGTGCTAGGTTGCCGTTGCGCGGCCTTTAATGCAGGCCGCCAGGGAAACAGCGATGACCGCATTCGCGACCGTGGCCGGACTGATCGCCGCGCTTCACCTCGTGGCCATGGTGCAGCGGCCGCGCGCAGCCGTGTTCCTGTCGGGCATCCTGTGGGCGCTTTACGCCTATTGGGAATATCTGATCGCGACCGGCGTGTTGTGCGACGACAAATGCAACATCCGCGTCGATCTCGTCTTCATCTTTCCGATCCTTGCGCTCGCGACGTGGTGCGCCTGGCGGTCGTTCATGGGGCGACCCGGTCAGCTGAAAATCATCGGAGCGGTGCTCGGCGGCGTCGGCGTGCTGGCGCTCGGACTGTACGCGGAGGGCCATGGCTACGGCCTTGTGTTCTGGGCCGTGGTTCTGGCGGCTGTGGTGATCGGCCTCATCTATGCGAAAAGGTCGAAATCCCCGGCCAACCGGTCCTGACGCCCCGGAGAACGCGGCATGTGCACGCGACGCCGCCTCCGGCAATGCGTTCAATGCGCCGCGCCCGGCACCTCCGGCATATAGCCGCGGCTGGTCAGGATGTGGAAACGCGCCACCAGCATGACCGCATAGATGATCACCGACAGCGACAGCCCGATCCAGACGCCGAGCGCGCCGTATTTCAGGGTGAAGCCGAGTGCGTAGCAGGCGCTGAATCCGATCAGCCAGAAGCAGATGAACGAGAACAGCAGCGGCACGCGGGTGTCGTTCAGTCCGCGCAGCGCGCCCGCCGCGATCGACTGCACGCCGTCGCAGATGAAGAAGCTTGCGCCGACCACCATCAGCGTCGCGGCGAGAATGGCGGTCGGCGCGTTCTCGCTGGTCACCGAGCCGAGGAACAGGATGGGCAGCATCTCGCGAGTCGCGATGACGAGGAGCGTCATGGCGAACATGAAGATCACGCCGAGCCATATGGCCACGAAACCCGCGCTGCGGGTGCCGGCGCTGTCGCGCCGCCCGACCGCATGCCCGACCCGCACCGTCGCGGCCATCGAGATGCCGAACGGGACCATGAACATGATCGAGGCGATCTGCAGGGCGATCTGATGCGCCGCGAGCGCGGTGACCGAGATCCAGCCCATCATCAGGCCGGCCGCGGCGAAGATGCCATATTCCAGCGCGAATATTCCCGAGATCGGCGCGCCGATCACGAGGAGCTTCCGGAAGAGCGGCCAGTCGGGCCGCCAGACGCGGCCCATGACCTGAAATTTCCTGAACGGGCGCATTGCGTAACAGACCCAGATCGCCGCCGCGCACATGCCGAGATTGACGGTGGTGGTCGCGATCCCGGCGCCGAGGAGATCGAGCCGAGGCAATCCGAACGCGCCGTAGATCAAAGAATAGGCGAGGCCGGCATTGGCGGGGATTGCAGCAAGGGTGATCCACAATCCGGGCTCGGGCCGGTTTACCGCGCCCATGAATCCGCGCAGCGCGATGAACCACCAGGCCGGAACGAGGCACCAGATCAAGCCAAGGAGATAGCGCGCGGCGAGCGTCGCCGCTTCCTCGGTCTGGCCGAGGGCCATCAGGATCTCCTGGCCGAATAGTCCAACCGCGCTGAGCGGGATGCCGAACAAGGTCGCCGCCCACAATCCGACCCGCAGGGCCCGCCGCACCATGCGCGGATCGCGCGCGCCGAACGCCTGCGCGGCGAGCGGGGCGACCGCGGAGACGAGACCCATCCCGAGCACAAACACCGCGAACAACACGGTGTGGCCGAGCGCCGAGGCCGCGACCACGTGATCCCCGAGCCGCCCGAGCAGCGCGAGGTCCGTGGTCATCATCGCGATCTGGCCAAGCTGCGTGAGCGCGATCGGCCAGGCCAGCCGCAGCGTCTCGATCAGTTCGGTGCGCCAGCGGGATGGCGTTGCGCCGGAGGCAGTGTCCCCGGCGGTCAGGGTATCTTCCATTGTCATTGCTGGTCTGGCCGGTCGGAAACTACGGCACGCAAGGCCTCTCGCAGGTGCGGTCTTTCGACTCAACGCGAAGCTTGCATGACGGCGCCGATAATGGCCAAAAGTGTTGGAAATCGGCCCGCTTCCATTCTTTCAGGTGATGAATGGCGGCGGCGGCGTGAATACGCGGCCAGGAGCTTACGCGTTCGGGGCGTCACCGTCACGTCGTAACGAGAGCCTGCCTTGGTGCAGGCGGAAACGAGGATTGCCGATGGACAAGATTGTCCTCGCCCTGCGCACCTTCCTGCGGCTCGCCTTGCCGTATTTCCGTTCCGAGGAACGCTGGACGGCGCGCCTTCTGTTGCTCGCGGTCATCGGCGCGGAACTCGCGCTCGTTTATGTCGCGGTCGCGGCCGTCAACTGGAATGCGCGTTTCTTCAATGCACTCGAGCAGCGCGACTGGGACGCCTTCCATGCCGAACTGATTTTTTTTGGCTTCATTGTCTTGGCCGCGATAGGCGCGGGCGCCGCGCAATATTACTTCGGCCAGACGCTGCAGATCCGCTGGCGGCGCTGGCTCACCGCCAATTATGTGTCGGTGTGGATGGCGAAAGGCCGGCATTATCGCGTGCGCGTCGTGGCGCCCGAGGTCGACAACATCCATCTGCGTATCGCCAGCGACGTTTATCTTTTCATCCAGCGTACCCATGAGATCGCGACGGGCCTCCTCGGCAGCATCGTCGCGCTGGCCTCGTTTGCCTATATCCTCTGGGGTCTGTCGGCAGCGACGCCGGTGCCGGGATTATCCGGCGGCACCATTCCCGGATGGCTGATCTGGGCCGCGCTGCTTTATGCCGGGCTCGGCACCCTGATCGCGCATCTGATCGGCTGGCGGCTGATCCCGCTCAACTTCAACCAGCAGCGTTTCGAATCCGATTTCCGTTTCGCCATCGTGCGCGCGGCCGATCATTCCGAGCCGATTGCGCTGATGCAGGGCGAGCCGGTCGAGCGCGCGGACCTTTATCACCGCTTCACCAATCTCGTGACCAACTGGACGCGGCTCGTCGCCACGCAAACGCGCCTCGTCGGATTCGTCGCGGGCTACGGACAGGCCTCGACCGTGGTGCCAGTGCTGATGACCGCCCCGGCTTATCTCGTCGGGGCGATCCCGCTCGGCTCTCTGATGCAGGCGGCGCTCGCCTTCAACCGGGTGGAAGGCGCGTTCGCCTTCTGCATCAGCTCCTATCCCAAGATCGCGGAGTGGAAGGCGATGGTCGACCGTCTCGCCGGCTTCGAGGATGCCATGGTGATGGTCGACGAAAGCCGGGCCGAGACCAAAGGCACGATTGTGGTGCGGCGTGACAGCGATGGTGACGTGCGGCTCACAGGCCTCACCATCCGCCTGCCGGATGGTTCGGAGATTTCGGGTTTGCCGGCGATGGCGCTGCGGCGTGGCGAGCGTCTGATGATCACGGGTCCCTCGGGGTCGGGCAAATCCACCTTGTTCCGGGCACTCGCGGGGCTGTGGCCGGCGGGTGCAGGGCGGGCCGATTTCCCGAAGGACAGCGAAGTCCTGGTGATGCCGCAGCGGCCCTATTTTCCGCTCGGCACGCTGCGCACCGCGGTCGCCTATCCGAGGCCGGACGACACCGTTCCCGAGACGGAGATCATCTCGGCGCTTCAGACCGTCGGGCTGTCACATCTCGTGAACCGTCTCGATGAGGAGGCCGACTGGAGCGTGCTTCTGTCAGGCGGCGAGCAACAGCGGGTCGGCATTGCCCGCGCGCTGATCCGAAAGCCGGCCGTGCTTTTGTTCGACGAGCCGGTGGCGGCGCTTTCGGATGTCTCGGGGCGCGAACTCTACAAGATCCTGCTCGACAAGCTTCCCGGAGCGGTGGTGCTGACCATCGACCGGCGAGAGGTGCTGCGCGAGTATCATCCGAAGGCGGTGGAGTTGATCCGGGACGAAGCCGGCGCCGTGCGCCCAAGCGCGGCGCTCGCAACCCTGCCGGCATGAATTTGGCGGAAACCGAATAGTCAGCAGGGTGATGTCGACATGGATGAAGCGACGATCGCAGTGAACAAGCGGATTGGCCGATTGGTCCTTGAGGACATGTGGGGCAAGGGACGGCTGGACATCGCGGACGCGTATTATGCGCCGGATTACGTCGATCACGTCGGCAAGGGGCCGGAGGCTGGCGAGGTGCGGGGCGCCGCCGGCATCAAGCAGGCGGTCACAATGTTCCGGACCGCATTCCCCGACCTGACTTACACCGTCGAAGACGAGATCGCGGAGGGCGATCTGGTGATGGCCAGATTCTCCGCCCGCGGCACCCATCTCGGCACATTCCTTGGCGTGGCTCCCACCGGGCGCAGCATCACCTATACCGGCATCGATGTGAACCGGATCCGGGACGGACGGATCGTGCAGTCCTGGGTTCAATACGACGCGCTTGGGCTGCTGCAGCAATTGGGCGTGGTCGGAGCGATACCGGGGATGTGAGCTCCTTAGGGATTGCCGCCGAAGCTCCATACTTTCGCGCATGATCCGGCTTTCGCGCATAATCCGGGCACCGTATGCTAACGTGCCGCCACGCGGTTTCGCCTGATTGTTGAAATGCCTTGCGCGTCGCGCTTTGCCTTGTTCCGGAGGGTCTATGACTGCCAGCCTAGCGATGAATTACTGGACCGATAAATGGGACCTGCACGAGGATGTGTGTCCCTGCGACGTCCATTTCAATGAATGGGTCGCGGACCAGGGCCTGAAGAACAAGACCATTTTCCATTTCGGCACCGGCACGCACCATGTCGTCGGCATCGAGCAGTCGCGCAACGGCTCGAAGAATTCCGTGCTCGCGATCACGGCCTCGATCGAGGAATACGAAGCCTATATCAAGCTGGTCTCGACCAACTCGGCGGTTGCGAAATCATACATCGCCTATTTCGGCGACATCTATCTCACGAACCCGCGCCTCTTGCCCGAATTCGACATCGTGACAATGGTGCATCTGTGCGAGTTCTTCTTTCCGAACACCGCCAGCCCCGAATATGGCGGCATGACCGATCGTCAGGTGCTGGACCTGTTCACCGACAAGACGCGCGCGGGCGGTTACCTGATCTTCTACAGAAATTCGATGGGCAGCGAGCGCACCGCCGAAATCCTTCCCGTGTGGGAGAAGGAGAAGCCGGTCGAGCGCGTCGCCGATTTCAAGACGCTGATCGTTTACAAAAAGAAGTAACCGCGGTCATGCGCGGGCGCGACCCGCGCATCCACCCCTTTTCGTTTGATGGATTGCCGGGTCACGCCCGGCAATGACGGCAAGCGCCGTCACTTCACGTCGAGCGGCGTCGTGCCCTTGGCCTTGCCGTCGGCGCCGATCGTGATCTTTTCGACGCGCGCTTCCGCGGCCTTCAGCAATTCTTCGCAGCGGCGCTTCAGGGCTTCGCCGCGCTCGTAGATCTCGACCGATTCCGCAAGCGGCACCTTGCCTTCCTCGAGACGCTTGATGATCGATTCCAGTTCATCGATCGCCCGCTCGAAGGGCATGCTTGAGACGTCGGAATGGTTGTTCTCGGCCATGTCGGTCCTGATTTCGAATCTGCCTTACTATAGTCATTCCGGGGCGCTTGCCGAAGGCAAGCGAGCCAGGAATCCATAACCTCCGCGTGTATGGATTCCGGGTTCCGCCGCGGCGCGGCTCTCCCGGAAAGGCGGGGGAATTTACCCCCGCATCAGCGCCGTCACATGCGCATCGACCGAATTGGCGAGGCCCTGCAGGTCATAGCCGCCCTCGAGGACCGAAATGACCCGCCCGCCGGCCTTGCGGTCGGCGAGGTCCATCAGCTTCTTGGTCGCCCAGGCAAAGTCCGCTTCGAGGAAGTTCAGGCTGGCCAGCGGGTCGCGGATATGGGCATCGAAGCCCGACGAGATGATGACGAGATCCGGCCCGAAGGCCTCGAGCCGCGGCAGGATCGTGCTCTCCATCGCCTCTCGAAACTGCTCGCCGGTGTCCCCGGCGCGCAGCGGCGCATTGACGATGGTGTCGTGATCGCCGCGTTCGGATTTCGCACCGGTGCCGGGATAGAGCGGCATCTGATGCGTCGAACAATACATCACCGTCGGATCGCTCCAGAAAATCTCCTGTGTGCCGTTGCCGTGATGCACGTCGAAATCCACGATACCGACGCGCGTGACGCTATGCTTCTTCTGCGCGTAACGCGCGGCGATGGCGACATTGTTGAACAGGCAGAAGCCCATCGGCCGCACGCTTTCGGCATGATGCCCGGGGGGACGCGTCGCGACGAAGGCATTCGCGCATTTCTTGGCCATCACCTCATCGACTGCGAGCACGGCGCCGCCCGCGGCGCGCAAAGCGGCTTCGAAGGAGCCGCTCGACATCGACGTGTCGCCGTCGAGCGCGACCATGCCCTCGCGCGGTGCCGCCTCGCGGATCGCCTCGACATAGTCGCGGGGATGCGCCAGCGCGATCGTCTCCAGCTCCGCCATCGGCGCCCGTTCGCGCGCGAGATTGGCAAACTTCTCGTTTTCGAGCGCGCGGTCGATCGCCCGCAGCCGGTCCGGCCGTTCCGGATGGCCGGGCGGCGTCAGGTGATCGAGGCAAGCCGGGTGACTGATCAGCAGCGTCGTCATTTCAGGTGACAATTCCAAAGGTCAGGATTTGGCGCGCGAGCCTTCAAGGTCACGGATATCGCGCCTTGCGTCAATGACAACGCCGGGAGGCGGGGGCGGTTCGCTCGGTGTGAAGAACACCTCGGCCAAGGGTTGTGTCGGATCGATACGGTAATGCTCGAAATCGCGCACGCCCTCGGCATACAGGAAGTTGTCGTCGATCAGGAAGTGGCCGGTAAAATCCGCGGCCTTCTTGTTGAAGATCGCATAGGCGGCGTCCGCCATGATCTCCGGCTTTCGCGACATCCGCATCACCATGTCGCCGCCGAGAAGGTTCTGGATCGCGCTGGTCGCGATGGTCGCGCGCGGCCATAGCGCATTCACCGCGATGCCCTTGGGGCGCAGCTCGCCGGCAAGGCCGAGCACCACCATGCTCATGCCGAACTTCGCCATGCTGTAGGCGGTATGCGGCGCGAACCATTTCTCCTTCATGTCGAGCGGGGGAGAATTCATCAGGATGTGCGGATTGTCCGCCTTTTCCAGATAGGGAATGGCGAATTTCGACACCATGAAGGTTCCGCGGGCATTGACCCCGTTCATCAGGTCGTAGCGCTTCATGTCGGTCTGTTCGACCGGAGTCAGCTGCACGGCGCTCGCATTGTTCACCACGATATCGATGCCGCCGAATGTCTCCGCGGTGCGGGCGAGCGCGGATCTCACCTGCTCCTCGTCGCGCACATCGACCACGAGCGGCAGCGCCTTCCCGCCCGCCTTCACGACCTCGGCCGCGGCGGTATGGATCGTGCCGGGCAGCTTCGGGTGAGGCTGGTCGGTCTTTGCGGCAATCGCGATATTGGCGCCATCGCGCGCGGCGCGAAGCGCGATGGCGAGGCCGATGCCGCGCGATGCGCCGGTGATGAAAAGAGTCTTGCCCTTGAGTGACATGCCGGTTCTCCGCTTGCCGCGATGGGACAGCCTGCCGCCTGCCAAGTCAACGTGGGCGCGGGGGCGAGCCGGGGGTTTCCTTTTCGGTCCGCGCGCTTATGTGTGATGCCGCCAAGCGGCGGGCGCGTTTCCTCGAACGCCCGCACCGGACCTTGCGAGGGCGCCATGCAACTGACCGGCATTCACCATCTCACCGCGGTCTCGGCCGATGCGCCGGGCAACCTGCGCTTCTATACGCAGGTGATGGGGATGCGGCTGATCAAGAAGACGGTCAATCAGGATGACGTCTCGGCCTATCACCTGTTCTATGGCGACGGCATCGCGTCGCCCGGCAGCGACCTGACGTTCTTTGACTTCCGGGTCGGACCGGAGCGCCGCGGCAATCAGACGATCACGCGCACGGCCTTGCGGGTCGCCGGACACGACGCGCTGCAATGGTGGCATCGGCGCCTGACCGATGCCGGCGTGAAGGTCGGCGACATCGGCGAGCGCGACGGCCGCTTCACCCTCGATTTCGAGGATCCGGAAGGGCAGCGGTTGTCCCTGATCGACGACGGCGGCGCGGGCGAGTCGCATCCATGGGCGAAAAGTCCGGTCCCCGCCGCGTGCCCGATCCGCGGGCTTGGCCCGATCACCATGTCGGTCCCGGACGCTATGCATACCGATATCGTGCTGCGCGAGGCGATGCTGATGCGTCATGTGCGCGATTACCCGGTTCCGGACTCCGATTCCGACATCGTGCATGTT
>NZ_DATMRX010000323.1:0-11856 GCF_035565855.1 Pseudorhodoplanes sp. | reverse complement strand
CACCGATCAGCCGCGGGACCGTTTGATTATGGCCGAGACCGAAATCCGCAATTTCAATATCAACTTCGGGCCGCAGCACCCCGCAGCGCACGGCGTGTTGCGCTTGGTGCTCGAGCTCGACGGCGAGGTCGTGGAGCGCGTCGACCCGCACATCGGCCTTCTGCATCGCGGCACCGAAAAGCTCATCGAGCACAAGACGTACATGCAGGCGATCGGCTACTTCGACCGGCTCGACTACGTCGCCCCGATGAACCAGGAGCATTCGTTCTGCCTTGCCGCGGAAAAGCTGCTCGGCCTGGAAGTGCTCTACCGGGCGCAGCTCATCCGCGTGCTCTACTCCGAAATCGGCCGCTTGCTGTCGCATCTTCTGAACGTCACCACGCAGGCAATGGACGTCGGCGCGCTCACCCCGCCGCTTTGGGGCTTCGAGCCGCGCGAACAGTTGATGGTGTTCTACGAGCGCGCGTCCGGCTCGCGCATGCATGCGGCCTATTTCCGGGTCGGCGGCGTGCATCAGGATCTGCCGCAGAAGCTGATCGACGACATCGAAGCGTGGTGCGATCCGTTCCTGAAGACGCTCGACGACATCGACAAGCTGCTCACCGGCAACCGCATCTTCAAGCAACGCAACGTCGATATCGGCGTCGTGTCGCTGGAAGACGCGTGGAAATGGGGCTTTTCCGGCGTGATGGTGCGCGGCTCCGGCGCGGTCTGGGACCTGCGCAAGAACCAACCCTATGAATGCTATGCCGAGATGGATTTCGACATTCCGATCGGCAAGAACGGCGACTGCTACGACCGTTATCTGATCCGGATGGAAGAGATGCGGCAGTCGGTTCGCATCATGAAGCAATGTATCGCAGCGCTGAACGCGCCTGACGGGAAGGGGCGCGTCTCTGCGGATGATCAGAAGGTCGTTCCGCCGAAACGCGGCGAGATGAAGCGCTCGATGGAAGCGCTGATCCATCACTTCAAGCTTTATACCGAAGGCTTCCATGTTCCGCCCGGCGAGGTCTATGCCGCGGTGGAAGCGCCGAAGGGAGAGTTCGGCGTCTATCTCGTCGCCGACGGCACCAACAAGCCTTACAAGTGCAAGGTCCGCGCACCCGGTTTCGCGCATCTTCAGGCGATGGATTTTCTCTGCAAGGGCCACATGCTGGCCGACGTCTCGGCGATCCTCGGTTCGCTCGACATCGTGTTCGGGGAGGTCGATCGATAATGGCCGTCCGTCGTCTCGCTCCGAAGGAATTGCAGCCGAAGGAATTTTCCTTCACGCCCGAGAATCTCGAATGGGCGCGCAAGCAATTGACGAAATATCCCGATGGCCGCCAGGCCTCCGCCGTCATTCCCCTCCTATGGAAGGCGCAGGAACAGGCCGGCGGATGGGTGCCGGAAGCCGCTATCCGCTACGTCGCCGATTTCCTCGACATGGCGCATATCCGCGTCATGGAGATCGCGACCTTCTACACGATGTTCAATCTCGCTCCGGTCGGCCGCTTCCATGTCCAGCTCTGCGGCACGACACCGTGCCGGCTGCGCGGCGCAGAAGATCTGATCCATGTCTGCGAGAAGCGGATCGGACATCAGTTCGACGTCACGCCGGACGGCACCTTGTCCTGGGTCGAAGTCGAATGTCTCGGTGCCTGCGTGAACGCGCCGATGGCGCAGATCAATTACGACTATTACGAGGACCTGACGCCGGAGATCTTCGAGCGCATTCTCGACGATCTTGCGGCCGGCAAAGAGGTGAAGCCTGGTCCGCAGATCGACCGGCAATTCTCCGCGCCGGTCGGCGGAGCGACCACGCTGCTCGAGCCTGCGCTTGAAGGTGCCAGCGCGCCGAAGACATCGGGAGCGGCGCTGACCGATTCTGATGCCAAGAAGCCGGGAGCCGCGGCGAATGTGCGCGAAGCTGCCGTGCCGAAACCGCCGATCGCCGACTCTTCCGACAAGAGGAAGAAGAAGTAATGCTCGCCGACAAGGACCGCATCTTCAAGAATCTCTACGGCCAGCACGACTGGGGCCTGAAAGGCGCGCGGCAGCGCGGCGCCTGGGATGGCACCAAGGGCATCCTCGAGCGGGGCCGCGACGGCATCATCAACGAGATGAAGGCGTCCGGCCTCCGCGGCCGGGGCGGCGCGGGCTTTCCGACCGGCATGAAGTGGTCGTTCATGCCGAAGGAAAGCAAGGACGGTCGCCCGAGCTATCTCGTGGTCAATGCCGACGAGTCGGAGCCGGGGACCTGCAAGGATCGTGAGATCATGCGGCACGATCCGCATCTGCTCATCGAAGGCTGTCTGATTGCCGGCTTCGCGATGGGCGCGGTCGCGGCCTACATCTATGTGCGCGGCGAATTCATTCGCGAACGTGAGCGCCTGCAGGCCGCGATCGATCAGGCCTATGAGGCGCGGCTGATCGGGAAGAACAACATTCACGGCTACGACTTCGACGTCTATGTCCATCACGGCGCCGGCGCCTACATCTGCGGCGAGGAGACCGCGCTTCTCGAAAGCCTCGAGGGCAAGAAGGGCATGCCGCGGCTGAAGCCGCCATTCCCGGCCAATGTCGGTCTCTATGGCTGCCCGACCACCGTGAACAATGTGGAATCGATCGCGGTCGCACCCGACATCATGCGGCGCGGGGCAGCCTGGTTTGCTTCATTCGGCGCGCCCAACAATGTCGGCACCAAGCTGTTCTGCATTTCCGGCCACGTGAACAAGCCTTGCAACGTGGAAGAGGCGATGAGCATCCCGTTCCGGGAGCTGATCGAAAAGCATGCCGGTGGCATTCGCGGCGGTTGGGAAAATCTCAAGGCGGTGATCCCGGGCGGCTCGTCGGTGCGCATGGTGCCGGCGGCGCAGATCATCGACTGCCCGATGGATTTCGATTCACTGGCCAAGCTGAAATCGGGTCTTGGCACCGCCGCGGTGATCGTCATGGACAAGTCGACCGACCTGATCCGCGCGATCGCCCGCATCTCGTATTTCTACAAGCACGAGAGCTGCGGCCAGTGTACGCCGTGCCGTGAAGGCACCGGCTGGATGTGGCGCGTGCTCTCGCGGATGGCGGAGGGGCGGGCGCACAAACGCGAGATCGACCAATTGCTCGACGTGACGAAGCAGGTCGAGGGGCACACCATCTGCGCACTCGGCGACGCGGCGGCCTGGCCAATCCAGGGTCTGATCGCGCATTTCCGTCATGAAATCGAAGAGCGTATCGACCAATACGCGGCGAATCCGCATCCCGATCCGGTGAGGGTGGCGGCGGAGTGATGGACCATGCCCTCGTCCGATATCCAGTGGTGGCAGCGCTACGGCAATGTCGCCCAGATTGCGTCCGCGGTCTTCGCGCTGGTGGGCTTTGCCGCAGTGCTTCTGCAGCTGAGCGAAATCCGGCACAACAATCGGGCGACCGGCGCACGGCAGGTCTATCTCGCCTATACCGACCTCAATTTCCGGCATCCGGAATACGCGCTGCCCGATCTTGCGAAACTCAAGTCGGGCGATCCGGCGGTCTTCGAGCGCTACAAGTCATTCGTATCGTATCTCCTCTATGCGTGCGACGAGGTGATGGCCGCGTTCCCGCAGCAGCTGGAATGGCGGAAATCCTGCGCCTACGAACTGAGGGAGCATCTGCCCTTCCTGTGCGAGACGCTGTCGAACGATCCGCCCTTTCTCGAAACCTTCGGTGGACGCAGCCTCGGCTTCGTCAGGGAGACGATGGAGCGCAACGGCGTTTCGCCTCCGGTCTGCCAGTTGAAGAAGACGTGAGACATGGCGATGGCTTACGACGTACCGCCGTCACCGCGGGACTATGTGCCTCCGCCGAAGCCGCGGATCCGCGCCGACGCGGATCGCAAACGGATCGGAATGGGCACGATTGCGTTCGGCGCAGTGTTTTTCATCGGTTCGTTCGCGTATTCGCTGCACAGCAGCTCAATGACGAAGACGCAGGCCTTCCTGACGACCTTTCCGCTGTTCCTGCTTTTCGCGGCGATCGGCGGCGCGATCTGGACGCAGGGCGCGGAGGGGATCAGGCCGATGATCGGGTATCTGTCCGCCGTCGTGAGCCTGTGCGCGCTGGTGGCCTATTGGTTGTGGGGAAAATGATGCCGCAGGAGTTCGCACGATGACCAAGCTTGTCGTCGACGGCATCGAGATCGACGTGCCGCCGGACTATACGCTGTTGCAGGCCTGCGAGGCGGCCGGCGCCGAGATTCCGCGCTTCTGCTTCCACGAGCGATTGTCGATCGCCGGCAATTGCCGCATGTGCCTCGTCGAGCTGAAAGGCTCGCCGAAGCCGGTCGCGTCCTGCGCGTGGGCGGTGCGTGACTGCCGTCCGGGCCCCAACGGGGAGCCTCCGGTCGTCAATACCCGTACGCCGCTCGTCAAGAAGGCGCGCGAAGGCGTGATGGAGTTCCTCCTCATCAACCATCCGCTCGACTGCCCGATCTGCGATCAGGGCGGCGAATGCGACCTGCAGGACCAGGCGATGGCCTATGGCGTCGACTCGTCGCGCTACTGGGAGAACAAGCGGGCGGTCGAGGACAAGTATATCGGCGTGCTGGTCAAGACCTCGATGAACCGCTGCATCCATTGCACGCGTTGCGTGCGGTTCACGACCGAGGTTGCCGGCGTTCCGGAGCTCGGCGCCATCGGTCGCGGCGAGGATATGGAGAACACGACCTATCTCGAGCAGGCAATGACCTCCGAACTGCAGAGCAACGTGGTTGATCTGTGTCCGGTCGGCGCGCTGACATCGAAACCCTATGCCTTCACCGCGCGCCCGTGGGAACTGAACAAGACCGAGTCGATCGACGTGATGGACGCGGTTGGCTCGGCAATCCGCATCGATACGCGCGGCCGCGAGGTGATGCGCATCCTGCCGCGCACCAACGAGGACGTGAACGAGGAGTGGATCTCCGACAAGACGCGCCACGTCGTCGACGGCTTGCGCGCCCAGCGTCTTGATTCACCGTACATCCGTGAGAATGGTCGGCTGCGCCCGGCCACCTGGAACGAAGCCTTCGCGGTGATCGCGCAGAAGGCGAGGGGCGTGAAGCCCGACCGGATCGGCGCGATCGCCGGCGATCTGTGCGCGGTCGAAGAGATGTTCGCGCTGAAGGATCTGATGGCGCGGCTCGGCTCGAAGAATATCGATGCGCGTCAGCGCGGCTCGATGATCGATCCGCGCTGGGGCCGCGCGGCCTATCTCTTCAATGCCACCATTCCCGGCATCGAGCAGGCCGATGCCTTGCTGATCGTCGGCGCAAATCCCCGCAAGGAAGCCGCGGTCCTCAACGCGCGCATCCGCAAGCGCTGGCGCATGGGTCATTTCCCGATCGCGCTGATCGGCGAGCATGTCGATCTGACCTATCCCTATCATTATCTCGGCGCGGGGCCTGACTCGCTCGGGCAGCTCGCGGAAGGGAAGGGCGATTACGCCGACATCTTCTACAAGGCCGAGCGTCCGCTGGTGCTGGTCGGCGCCTCGATCTTCACCCGCAATGACGGCGCGCGCGTCGCCGCGCTTGCGGCGCGGGTTGCGGTGGAATTCGGAGCCGTCTCAGACGTCTGGAACGGCTATTCGGTCCTGCATTATGCCGCCTCGCGGGTAGGTGCGCTCGATATCGGCTTCGTGCCGGGCGAGGGCGGCAAGACCGCCTTGCAGATGGCCGCGGGAGACGTCGATGTGCTGTTCTCGCTCGGCGCCGACGAGATCGACGTCGATCGCGGACCCTTCGTTGTCTATATCGGCAGCCATGGCGATGCCGGTGCGCACCGCGCCGACGTGATCCTTCCGGGCGCCGCCTATCCCGAGAAATCGGGCCTCTACGTCAACACCGAAGGCCGCGTTCAGATGGCGGCGCGCGCCGCGTTCCCGCCCGGCGATGCGCGCGAGGACTGGGCGATCGTGCGTGCCTTGTCCGATCATCTCGGCGCGCGGCTGCCTTATGACTCGCTCGCGCAATTGCGGCAGGGCCTGTTCGCGGCGTATCCGCATCTGCAACGCATCGGCACGATCACGCCGGGCGATGGGGCGGATCTGCGCCGGCTCGCGCAGCTGCCTGGCGCGCCCGACCGGGCGCCGTTCACCTCGGTGATCGAGGATTTCTACCTCACCAATCCGATCGCGCGTGCCAGCGCGGTGATGGCCGAATGCTCGGCGCTGGCCGAGCAGCGCGCCCTGACGGCGGCGGAGTAGGCGTATGGCGGACTTCTTCTGGACCTGGCTCTGGCCGCTGATCATCATCGTGGCGCAAAGCGTGCTGCTGATGGTGATCCTGCTCGTCGCCATCGCTTATGTGCTTTATGCCGACCGCAAGATCTGGGCGGCCGTGCAGATCCGGCGTGGCCCCAACGTGGTCGGCCCGTACGGGTTGTTGCAGTCCTTTGCCGATCTTCTGAAATTCGTGCTCAAAGAGCCGGTGATCCCGGCCGGCGCCAACAAGGGCATTTTCCTTCTCGCCCCGCTCGTGACCGTGGTGCTGTCGCTCGCGGCCTGGGCGGTGATCCCGGTCAATGCCGGATGGGTGATCGCCGACATCAATGTCGGCATCCTCTACATCTTCGCGATTTCCTCACTCAGCGTGTACGGCATCATCATGGGCGGCTGGGCGTCGAACTCGAAATATCCGTTCCTTGCCGCGCTGCGCTCGGCGGCGCAGATGGTGTCCTACGAAGTCTCGATCGGTTTCGTCATCATCACTGTGCTGCTCTGCGTCGGCTCGCTGAACCTGACCGATATCGTCGAGGCGCAGAACGGCCGCTACGGCCTGTTGAACTGGTACTGGCTGCCGCTGCTGCCGATGTTCGTCATTTTCTTCGTCTCGGCGCTGGCGGAAACCAACCGTCCGCCCTTCGATCTTGTCGAAGCCGAATCCGAACTGGTCGCCGGCTTCATGGTCGAATACGGCTCGACGCCCTACATGATGTTCATGCTGGGCGAGTATGTCGCCATCGCCACCATGTGCGCGATGGGGACGATCCTGTTCCTGGGCGGCTGGCTGCCGCCGGTGAACATCGCGCCCTTCACGTGGGTGCCGGGCGTAGTCTGGTTCACCCTGAAATGTCTGTTCATGTTCTTCCTGTTCGCGATGGTGAAGGCGATCGTGCCGCGCTATCGCTACGACCAGCTCATGCGGCTTGGCTGGAAGGTGTTCCTGCCGATCTCGTTGGCGATGGTCGTGATCGTGGCTGCAGTCCTTCAATTCGGGGGGCTGGCGCCGAAATGAGACAACATGTGACCCCGCCGGGAGTCTGTTGCGACCGCACGAAGCCGGCCGTCTCAGGCAGAAAGGCAAGACAATGAGGCTCGATCAGGCAGCACGCTCGCTTTTCCTCGCGGAATTCGTGCAGGCGTTCTTCCTCGGCATGCGCTACTTCTTCAAGCCCAAGCCGACCATCAACTATCCGTTCGAGAAGAATCCGATCTCGCCGCGCTTCCGCGGCGAGCACGCGCTTCGCCGCTATCCGAATGGCGAGGAACGCTGCATCGCCTGCAAGTTGTGCGAAGCGGTGTGCCCGGCGCAGGCGATCACCATCGAAGCCGGCCCGCGCCGGAACGACGGTACTCGCCGCACCACGCGCTACGACATCGACATGGTGAAATGCATCTATTGCGGGCTGTGCCAGGAAGCCTGCCCGGTCGACGCCATCGTCGAGGGACCGAATTTCGAATTCGCGACCGAAACCCGCGAGGAGCTCTATTACGACAAGGAGCGCTTGCTGGCGAACGGCGATCGCTGGGAGCGGGAAATCGCGCAGAACATCAAGCTTGATGCGCCGTACCGGTAACGAACGATGATCGCAGCGCTGTTCTTTTATCTGTTTTCGGCCGTGTGCATCGCCTCCGCGCTGATGGTCATCGCCTCGCGCAATCCGGTGCATTCGGTGTTGTACCTGATCCTCGCCTTCGTCAACGCGGCGGGCCTGTTCCTGCTGCTCGGCGCGGAGTTCCTGGCGATGATCCTCGTCGTCGTCTATGTCGGCGCGGTCGCCGTGCTGTTCCTGTTCGTGGTGATGATGCTCGATGTCGACTTCGCCGAATTGCGCGAGGGCTTCCTGCAATATCTTCCCGTCGGCGCGTTGATCGGGATCGTGCTGCTCGCGGAGATTCTCCTCGTCGTCGGCGCCTGGACGATCGGTGGTGCAACGCCACGGGTCGTCGCCGCGCCCATTCCGACGGACGTGTCCAACACCGAAGCCATCGGGCTCGTGCTCTACACGAAATACATCTACTTCTTCCAGGCGGCGGGGCTTGTGCTTCTGGTCGCGATGATCGGCGCGATCGTTCTGACGCTGCGTCACAAGGAAGGCGTCAAGCGCCAGAACATCTCGGATCAAGTCGCGCGCACGCCCGCGACCGCCGTCGAAATCCGCAAAGTCCAGCCGGGGCAGGGGCTGCAATAATGGTCATCGGGCTCGGTCACTATCTGTCGGTTGCCGCCATCCTGTTCACGCTCGGGATTTTCGGCATCTTCCTGAACCGCAAGAACATCATCATCATCCTGATGTCGATCGAGTTGATCCTGCTCTCGGTCAACATCAACTTCGTCGCGTTCTCGAGCTTCATGGGCGACATCGCGGGGCAGATTTTCGCGCTGCTCATTCTCACCGTCGCCGCTGCCGAGGCCGCCATCGGGCTCGCCATCCTGGTGGTGTATTTCCGCAACCGCGGTTCGATCGCGGTTCAAGACGTCAACCTGATGAAGGGCTGAGCCAGACATGTATCAGGCGATCGTCTTTCTTCCGCTGCTCGGCGCTCTGATCGCCGGCCTGTTCGGCCGGCTGATCGGCGCGCGGCCTGCCGAACTGATCACCACCCTGTTTCTGTTCGTCTCGGCGATCCTGTCCTGGATCGCTTTCGTGCGCGTCGGCTTCGGCCATATCGACGAGCGCGTCGTGCTATTCACGTGGATGCAGTCCGGCGATCTGAAGGTCGACTGGGCGCTGCGCGTCGACGCGCTGACCGCGGTGATGCTGGTCGTGGTGACGACTGTGTCGGCGCTCGTGCACCTCTATTCGATCGGCTACATGCACGAGGATCCGCACCGGCAGCGCTTCTTCGCCTATCTGTCGCTGTTCACCTTCGCGATGCTGGCGCTCGTGACGGCCGACAATCTCGGGCAGATGTTCTTTGGCTGGGAAGGCGTCGGCCTCGCCAGCTATCTGTTGATCGGCTTCTGGTACCAGAAGCCCGAAGCGAACGCGGCGGCCATCAAGGCCTTTGTTGTGAACCGCGTCGGCGATTTCGGTTTCCTGCTCGGCATCTTCTCCCTGTTCATGATGACGAGCGCGATCGATTTCGACACCGTGTTCGCGCAGGCGCCGGGCCTGACGGGCAAGACCATCAACTTCTTCGGCTGGCACGCCGATGCGCTGACGCTGATCTGCCTGTTCCTGTTCATGGGAGCGATGGGCAAGTCGGCGCAATTCCTGCTGCACACCTGGCTGCCCGACGCGATGGAGGGGCCGACCCCGGTTTCGGCGCTGATCCATGCCGCGACCATGGTGACCGCCGGCGTATTCATGGTGGCGCGGCTTTCGCCGCTGTTCGAACTCGCTCCGGTGGCGCTGATGGTGGTGACGCTGGTCGGCGCGGTGACGGCGCTGTTCGCGGCGACGGTCGGTCTCGTCCAGAACGACATCAAGCGGATCGTCGCCTATTCGACCTGTTCGCAGCTCGGCTACATGTTTGTCGCGATGGGCGTCGGCGCCTATTCGGTCGGCATGTATCACCTCTTCACCCACGCTTTCTTCAAGGCGCTCTTGTTCCTCGGCTCAGGCTCGGTGATCCACGCGATGCACCACGAGCAGGACATCCGCCACATGGGTGGCCTGCGCAAAAAGATCCCGCAGACCTTCTGGCTGATGGTGATCGGCACGCTGGCGCTGACCGGCTTCCCGCTGACCGCCGGCTATTTCTCGAAGGACGCCATCATCGAGGCCGCCTATGCGGGCCAGAACCCGATCGCACCCTATGCGTTCGCGGCGACAGTGATCGCGGCCTGCCTGACTTCGTTCTATTCATGGCGGCTGATCTTCAAGACCTTCTTCGGCGAACCGCACGACCATCATCATTACGAGGCGGCGCATGAGAGCCCGCTGGTGATGATGATCCCGCTCTATGTCCTGGCCGCCGGTTCGATCCTTGCCGGCTATCCGTTCTACGAATATTTTGCCGGCCATCACGTATCGGAGTTCTTCCGGCAGGCGCTGGCGGAGGGCAAGGGCATCCTCGACGCCATCCACCACGTGCCGCTTTGGGTGAAGGCCACCCCGTTCGTGATGATGCTGATCGGCTTCCTTGTCGCTGTGCAGTTCTATCTGCGCGATCCCGCGATCCCGGTGCGTCTCGCTCAGGACCATCAGATCCTGTACCGCTTCCTGCTCAACAAGTGGTATTTCGACGAGATCTACGACTTCATCTTCGTGCGGCCCGCCAAGTGGCTTGGCTACACGCTATGGAAGCGCGGTGACGGCTGGCTGATTGACGGCTTCGGGCCGGACGGCGTGTCCGCCCGCGTGCTGGACGTCACCCGTAACGTGGTGCGTCTGCAAACCGGTTATCTCTATCACTATGCCTTCGCCATGTTGATCGGTGCTGCCGTGCTGATCACCTGGTTCATGTTCTACGGGGCGCGCTGACCATGGCAACCTGGCCGGTTCTCTCCGTCACGACCTTCCTGCCGCTCGTCGGCGCTCTGTTCATCATGGCGCTGCGCGGCGATACCGAAGCCGTCAAGCGCAACGCGCGCTGGGTCGCGCTGTGGACCACGGTGATCACCTTCGCGGTGTCGCTGGTCCTGGTCTGGCATTTCAATCCGTCAACCGCCGAATTCCAGTTCGTCGAGAAGACGCGCTGGCTCGGCGGCTACGCCTCCTACCATATGGGCGTCGACGGCATCTCGATGCCGCTGGTGATTCTGACCACGGCCATCATGCCGCTCTGCATCATCGCGAGCTGGGACTCGGTGCAGAACCGCGTCAAGGAATACATGATCGCCTTCCTCGTCCTCGAGACGATGATGGTGGGCACCTTTGCCGCGCTCGACCTCGTGCTGTTCTACCTGTTCTTCGAGGCCGGCCTGATTCCGATGTTCCTGATCATCGGCATCTGGGGCGGCCCGCGCCGGGTCTATGCGAGCTTCAAGTTCTTCCTCTACACGCTGCTAGGCTCGGTGCTGATGCTGCTCGCCATCATGGCGATGTACTGGAGCGCGGGCACGACCGACATCACCGTTCTGCTCAAGCACGAATTCCCGCACCAGCTGCAGACCTGGGCGTGGCTCGCCTTCTTCGCCTCGTTTGCGGTGAAGATGCCGATGTGGCCGGTCCATACCTGGCTTCCGGACGCGCACGTGGAAGCGCCGACCGCGGGTTCGGTCGTGCTGGCCGCCATCCTCCTGAAGATGGGCGGCTATGGGTTCCTGCGCTTCTCGCTGCCGATGTTCCCGCTGGCGTCGGCGGACTTCACGCCGCTGATCTTCACGCTCTCGGTCGTCGCCATCATCTACACCTCGCTGGTTGCGCTGATGCAGGAGGACGTCAAGAAGCTGATCGCCTATTCCTCCGTCGCCCATATGGCTTCGTCACGATGGGTATCTTCGCCGCGACCGCACAGGGCATCGGCGGCGGCATCTTCCAGATGATCTCGCACGGCATCGTGTCGGGCGCTCTCTTCCTGTGCGTGGGGGTGGTTTACGATCGCATTCACACCCGCGAGATCGCGGCCTATGGCGGGCTCGTCGAACGCATGCCGATCTATGCGGCGGTGTTCATGCTCTTCACGATGGCCAATGTCGGCTTGCCGGGCACGTCCGGCTTCGTCGGCGAATTCCTGACGCTGCTCGGC
>NZ_DATMRX010000322.1:0-10389 GCF_035565855.1 Pseudorhodoplanes sp. | reverse complement strand
GAGATTTCCGCGCCGGCCGGTGCGACTCCGATGATGACCGAAACGCCCCATCCGCGGTGGCAGGTTTCCAGCGCCTGCCGCATCACCGTGACGTTGCCGGTGCAATCGAAGGTGTAGTCGGCGCCGCCGATCTGGTCGGCCGACGTCTTGGTCATGTCGACGAGATAGGCGACGAGGTCCTTGCCGACCTCCTTCGGATTGACGAAATGCGTCATGCCGAAGCGCTCGCCCCAGGCTTTGCGATCGTTGTTGATGTCGACGCCGATGATCATCTCGGCGCCGGCGAGCCTCAGTCCCTGGATGACATTCAGGCCGATGCCGCCCAGGCCGAACACGATCGCCTTGGCGCCGAACTCGACCTTCGCGGTGTTGAACACCGCGCCGATGCCGGTGGTGACGCCGCAGCCGATGTAGCAGATCTTGTCGAAGGGGGCGTCCTCGCGCACCTTCGCGACCGCGATCTCCGGCAGCACGGTGAAATTCGAAAAGGTCGAGCAGCCCATATAATGGTGGAGCGGCTTGCCGCCGAGCGAGAAGCGCGAGGTGCCGTCGGGCATCAGTCCCTTGCCCTGCGTGGCGCGAATCGCGGTGCAGAGATTGGTCTTGCGCGACAGGCATGAGGGGCATTGCCGGCATTCCGGCGTGTAGAGCGGGATGACGTGATCGCCTTTCTTCACGCTGGTCACGCCGGGGCCGACATCGACCACCACGCCCGCGCCCTCATGTCCGAGGATGGAGGGAAAAATCCCTTCCGGGTCGGCGCCGGACAAGGTGAATTCGTCGGTATGGCAGATGCCGGTCGCCTTGATTTCCACCAGCACCTCGCCAGCCTTCGGACCCTCGAGCTGAACCGTCATGATTTCGAGAGGCTTGCCTGCTTCGACCGCCACCGCCGCACGTACATCCATTGTCCGCGTCTCCGTTTACGCACTCATTCGATTCATTGATGTACCGGATCAACGCATCACGCAATGACTTTGACGCATGGCTTCGCTACACACGCGCGCGGTCAAAAAGTTCGCACGCAGGTTCGAGTGCGGCGTGATGGCCGTCGTTCCGCTGGAAGTCCTTCGTGAAACCGTCCTTCACCGATCTGGCCATTCGCGCTGCGCCGCTCACCTTCGTGTTCCTGTGGAGCACGGGGTTCATCTCCGCCAAATACGGACTTCCTTATGCCGGGCCGTTGACCTTCATGTTCGCCCGCGTGAGCCTGGTCGTGCTGGTGCTTGCAGCCATCGTCGCCGTGATGCGGGTGCCATTGCCGCGACCGCACGAGATCGGGCACAGCCTCGTCGCCGGCTTTCTGGTGCAGACGGTTTATCTCGGCTCGGTCTTTGTCGCCCTGGCCCAGGGCGTGCCGGCGGGTATTTCCGCGCTGATACCGGGGCTCCAGCCGATCCTGACGGCAACGCTTGCGTCCCGCTTTCTCGGCGAGCGCGTGACGGCGATCCAGTGGGGCGGCCTCGTGCTCGGGCTCGTCGGCGTGTTGCTGGTGCTCAACGACAGAAATGTCGCGATGTCCGGCACCGTCCTTGGGTGGATCGCCAGCGTGATGTCGCTGATCGGGATTACGCTCGGCACGCTCTATCAGAAGCGCTATTGCGGAGCGATCGACTGGCGGTCGGGAAACCTTTTCCAGTTCGCCGGTTCGACCGCCGTGTTTGCGGTCGCCGCTTATGCATTCGAAATACGCCCGATCGACTGGACTGCTGAATTCATCCTTGCGCTCGGCTGGTCGGTCATCGTGCTGTCGGTGTTCACCATCGCGCTGATGTATTGGCTGATCCGCCGGATCCCGGCGTCGCGGGTGGCGAGCCTGTTCTATCTCGTCCCGGCGGTGACGGCGGTTATCGCCTGGCTGATGTTCGGCGAGACGCTGAACGCGCTCGCCGTCGCCGGCATGGTGCTCTGCGCGGTTGGGGTGTTTGTCGTGAACAGGGGCGCGGTCAGGTCCTGATCGCAGCGAAGGCTTCGAGCGCGCGCTTGCGCGCAACGTCGTGATCGACGATCGGTTTGGGATAGGTTTTCCCGAGAGCGATCCCGGCGGCCGCCAGTTCGCGTGGCGAGGCGAGCCAGGGTTTGTGAATGAAGCGGTCGGGCAGGGCGGCGATCTCCGGCACCCAGCGGCGCACATAAGAACCTGCCGGATCGAATTTTTCGCCCTGCAGGATCGGATTGAAGATGCGAAAGAATGGCGCGGCGTCCGCGCCCGAGCCCGCCACCCATTGCCAGCTCGCCGCGTTGTTGGCCGGATCGGCGTCGACCAGCGTGTCCCAGAACCATTGCTCGCCGCGCCGCCAGTCGATCAGGAGGTGCTTCACCAGAAACGAAGCAACCACCATGCGCACGCGATTATGCATCCAGCCGGTGTGCCAGAGTTCGCGCATCCCGGCGTCGACGATGGGGTATCCGGTTTTGCCGCGCTGCCACGTTTTCAGTGCGGCATCGTCGTTAAGCCACGGGAATGCGTCGAACCGCTTTTGCAAATTCTCGGTCGCGAGGGCAGGGTAATGATGCAGCAGATGATACGAGAATTCGCGCCATCCAAGCTCGCTGAGAAATTTCTCGATGTCGCGTGACGGCGCGCCGTGATCGGCTGCAAAGCGCGCGGCGTGGAAGACGGCGACCGGCGCGATTTCGCCAAAGCGCAGATGCGGGGAGAGGCGGGAGGTCGCCGGTTTGCCGGGCCGGTCGCGCGCATCCGCGTAATCGTGAATGTCATCGAGGAAATCGGCGAGCCTGTCGCGCGCCGCTTTTTCGCCGGGTGTCCATGTCGCGCGAAGTCCGCCGGCCCAGTCTGGCGCCGTCGGTTCGAGTTTCCAGTCTTCCAGTGTTTCGGACCGGATATCGCGTGGCGGCGGCAGTTCTTTCGGTGGCGGCATCGGCAGGCGCGGCGCGCCAAGCGATTGCACGCGGTTCCAGAACGGCGTGAATACGCGAAGCGGGCCGCCGTCCTTGGTCACAAGCCTGCCGGGCTCGATGAGGCAATTGCCGGGAAAGCTGCCGCCGCGGACGCCGAGGGCTTTAAGCGCGGCGGCTATGGCGTCGTCCGTCGCCATTCCCGCCGCATCGTAGCGCCGGTTCCAGTAGACCTGCGTTGCTTGCACTTCGCGCGCGACCGAGCAGACGACGTCACGGGCCTTGCCGCGCCTCAGCACCAGCCGCTGTCCAAGCGTGCGGAGGTCGGCGTCGAGCGCCCGCAACGCATTCGCCAGCCACCACCGCGAGGCGCTGCCAAGCGCGCGGGCTGCGGGGTCCTCGTCCAGGATATAGAGACAGGTGAGAGTGGTAGCCCTCGCGCCTGCGGTCAGCGCCGGGTGATCGGCGAGGCGCAGGTCGTCGCGGAACCAGACGATGGCCGAGGATTGCAGATCGTCGGCCATATCATGCACCGATCACTTGCCGAACTTGCCGGCAATCACGAGCTGGGTCTGGGTCACGATCGCGGCGAGGCGTCCGTCGCTCGCGCGGGTGATGCGGGTCTGCCAGACCATCGTTGTTCTGCCCTTGTGCAAAGCCGTACATTCGGCGCGCGCGACGTCGCCGACATTGATCGCGGCGAAGAAATTGGTCTTGCTTTCAATGGTCGCAGTGGTCGCTCCCTCCGGCAGATTGATGATCGTGGCCGCGCCGCCGAGATCGTCGGCGAAGGCCATCACCGCGCCGCCATGCATATTGCCGTTGCGGTTTCCCAGCTCCGGACCAACGGGGAGTTCCGCCTCGATCCGATCGGGTTCGGCGCGAATGACCTTGATTCCGAGCATGTCGGCGAAGGGCGGCTGCTGATCCTGACGCATTGTTGACCTTGCAAGAGAGATGATGGCGCTCGCTTGCCACAAGTCACGTCGGCGGAAAAGACGGCGCGCTCGGTCAACGATCAGGCGCGACGAAGCGTTCGAGCCAGCTGTGTGCGAAGACAAGGTCCTGCTGGGTCAATGCATGTCCGGCCGGCAGAAATTCCAGCATCACGTCGGCACCGGCTTCGCCGAGAAGCGCGGCGAAATAGGGCGGTCGATCTGCCGGCACCAGAGGATCGTCCCTGCCGGACAACAACAGCACGGGAAAGCCGGTCATATCCGGGAAGGGGCGCGGATCGAAGGGAAGCGACGCGCGCATGAGGAGCGCGCCCGACAGCAGCGTTGGATCGAAGCGCATCAGCCCCCAGCCGATATTCGCGCCGTTCGAGAAGCCCAGCACGATCGGAGGCGCGAGACCGTAGAGCCTGCAAGCGCGCCGGACGAAGTCTGCGAGTTCGGCCGTGCGCGCTTCGAAATCGGCCCGATCCCAGCGCCCGTCGTCGAAGCGCCGGAAGAAGCGGAGCATCGCGTCGCCTTCCAGCACCTTGCCGCGCGGGGACAATAGAGCTGCGCCCGGCGCCAGCATTTCCCCCAGCGGGATCAGGTCATTCTCATCGGCACCGGTGCCATGCAGCAACAAAAGCGGCGGACGCGCTGCGTCCGCAGCCGGGATGTAGCGATGGATAAAGCCGAGATCGGGTGCCTGAGCCACGTCGCCATGATCGCACGGACGCGGCTCAATGCGAAGTGGTGTTACTTCGGCTGGGGCACGATCCGGATATAGGGCTTCGGCGATTTCCAGCCCTGCGGGAACAAGGTCTTGGCGTCTTCGTCACTGACGGAGCCGGCGATGATCACGTCGTCACCCTGCTTCCATTGGGCGGGCGTGGCTACTTTATGCTTGGCGCCGAGTTGCAGCGAGTCGATGACGCGCAGGACCTCATCGAAGTTGCGGCCGACTGTCATTGGATAGACCAGGATCAGCTTGATCTTCTTGTCAGGGCCGATGATGAAGACGTTGCGGACGGTCTGGTTGTCGGCGGCCGTCCGCTTTGTCGGATCGCCCGAAATTGCGGCCGGCAGCATCCCGTACAGCTTCGACACATTGAAGTCGGTGTCTGCGATCATCGGATAGTTCGGCGCGAAGCCCTGGGTCTCCTCGATGTCCTTCGCCCAGCCTGCATGACGATCGACCGGGTCGACCGAGAGTCCGATGATCTTCACGCCGCGCTTGTCGAATTCCGGCTTGATGCGTGCCATATAGCCAAGCTCGGTGGTGCAGACCGGAGTGAAATCCTTCGGATGCGAAAACAGGACGCCCCAGGAATCGCCCAGCCACTCATGAAATCGGATTTTGCCCTGCGTGGTTTCGGCTTCAAAGTCGGGGGCGGTGTCGTTAATCGCGAGAGCCATGTCATCCTCCATGGTTCGCGCCTCCATCGGGGACGCGAGGCATTGCTGAAGATAAATCACGCGCCGGACGGCGCTGCGCGCAGATTATATAAAGCGGTTAGGGAACAATTATAAGACAACGAATATCTGCTTTTTAGCTAATCGGGAGGTCATTTTTGCGCTCTTTGCCTGATTGCCGCAAAATCCTTCTGGCCTGCGGCACCGGTCCATAACACGCATGGACACCACCAACCTTGTTTCGCATTTCGGCGTCGCACTCGGCATCGGTCTCCTGATCGGGATCGAACGAGGCTGGCATACCCGCGAGGAGAAGCCCGGCAGTCGTACCGCGGGCGTGCGCACTTTCACGATCATCGGGCTTCTCGGCGGCGTCATCGGCGTGATTGCCGAAGCCGCCGGGTCACCGCTGACCATCACAGGCGGCGTTGTCATCGGCTTAAGCTTCGCGGCCTTTGCAGCAACATTCACAATGATGTGCCGCGACGAGAACCGCGCCGACAACAATTATTCGGGGACCACCGCGATTGCGGGCATGCTCACCTTCGCGCTGTCGGTCTATGCGATGATCGGAGATATGCGCGCAGCCGGGGCCGCCGCGGTCGCGACCGCGGGTATCCTCGCCTTACGCACACCGTTGCACGCCTGGCTCGCCAAAATGGAAGCGCGCGAAATCCGCAGCGCCCTCATTCTGCTGGCGATGACCTTCATCGCGTTGCCGATCATTCCTGACCTGCCGATCGGTCCGTTTGGCGGAGTCAACCTGAGGGAAATCTGGCTGATCGCGATTGTCCTCGCCGGCGTATCGTTCGTTGGCTATGTCGCGGTCCGGGCGCTCGGCTCGCAGCATGGCATCATGCTGGCGGCGGCGGCCGGCGGGCTTGTGTCATCCACGGCGGTGACCGCCTCCAGCGCGCGCCGCGCGGCGGCCGGTGAGGGGACGCCGCGCCTCCTTGCCGCGGGCGTGGCGCTGGCAACGGCGGTGTCCTTTGCCCGGGTCGTCGCGATCGCAATGGCGCTCAAGCCGGACCTTCTGAAACTGATTGCGCCGCCATTGTGCGCCGCAGTCGTCGCCGCACTCGCCTTCGCATTCGTTCAGGCCTATTGGCGCGACGGCAAAGACGGGGACGATCAGAAGGTCGAGTTCAAGAACCCCTTCGAGTTCTGGTCCGTGCTCGGATTTGCCATCCTCCTTGCGGGCATTGTGCTCGCCGGACGGGCACTCGGGGAAAATCTCGGCGCCGGTGGCGCCATCATCGGCGCGCTGGCGCTCGGGCTGGCGGACGTGGACGCGGTGACCGTGTCGATGGCGCAGCTGACGCCCCAGCCGCTGTCGCTCAATGACGCCTCGCTCGCCATACTCGCGGCGGTCGTCTCCAACAATCTGAGCAAGATCGCCATCGGCGCCATCGTGGGGCGCGGCAGCTTCGCCGTGCAAATCCTGGTTATGGCCGTCGTCTGCTTTCTGGCGGGAGCGGCGGCTTACTCGGTCGCCGCCCTGGCGCTCGCCGCATGAATCAGAATTGACATTTTTGTTGCAGCGCCGAAGAGTCGAACGGAGAGGGTCGCCGCCGCATGTTCAAGCGTATTCTGATCGCCAATCGCGGCGAGATTGCCTGCCGGATCATCAAGACCGCGCGCCGGATGGGGATTTCCACCGTCGCGGTCTATTCCGACGCCGACCGCGACGCCCTGCATGTCGAGATGGCGGATGAGGCGGTCCACATCGGGCCTCCGGCAGCCGCTGAAAGCTATCTCGTGATCGACAAGATCATCGCCGCCTGCAAGGCGACCGGGGCCGAGGCGGTGCATCCGGGCTACGGCTTCCTCTCTGAGCGCGAGGCCTTTCCCAAGGCGCTGGAGGAGCACGGCATCGTCTTCATCGGGCCAAATCCGAAGGCGATCGCCGCCATGGGCGACAAGATCGAGTCCAAGAAGGCGGCCGCCGCGGCCAAAGTCTCGACCGTCCCCGGCTATCTCGGCGAGATCGCCGATCCCGAAGAGGCCGCCAGGATCGCCGACGAGATCGGCTATCCGGTGATGATCAAGGCCTCGGCCGGCGGCGGCGGCAAAGGGATGCGCATCGCCTATTCGCGCCAGGAGGTGGCGGAGGGCTTCGCGCGGGCGCGCTCGGAGGCGAAGTCTTCCTTCGGCGACGACCGGGTCTTTGTGGAGAAGTTCATCGTCGATCCGCGCCACATCGAGATCCAGGTGCTGGGCGACAAGCACGGCAACGTCATCTATCTCGGCGAGCGCGAATGCTCGATCCAGCGCCGCAACCAGAAGGTGATCGAGGAGGCGCCGTCGCCACTGCTCGATGAAGCGACGCGCCGGAAGATGGGCGAGCAGGCGGTCGCGCTGGCGAAAGCCGTCGGCTACGACTCAGCCGGCACGGTCGAATTCGTCGCAGGGCAGGATCGCTCCTTCTATTTTCTGGAAATGAATACGCGCCTGCAGGTCGAGCATCCGGTGACCGAACTCGTCACCGGGATCGATCTCGTGGAGCAGATGATCCGCGTCGCCGCGGGCGAAGTCCTTTCGATCAAGCAGAGCGATGTGAAGCTCGTCGGCTGGGCAGTCGAAAGCCGGGTCTATGCCGAAGATCCGTATCGCGGATTCCTGCCTTCGACGGGCCGGCTGGTGCGCTATCGCCCGCCGGCGGAAATGCAGAAGGACGGCATCACCGTCCGCAACGACACCGGCGTGTATGAGGGCGGCGAGATTTCGCTGTTCTACGACCCGATGATCGCCAAGCTCGTGACCCACGGGCCCGACCGGACCGCGGCGATCGATGCGCAGGCCGATGCTCTCGACGCATTTTACATCGACGGCATTCGCCACAATATTCCGTTCCTGTCCGCGCTGATGGCGCATCCGCGGTGGCGCTCCGGCATGCTGTCGACCGGCTTCATCGCGGAAGAATTTCCGGACGGCTTTCATGGTGTCGCTCCGGAAGGCGAGGCCGCGCATGTGCTTGCTGCGGTCGCGAGTGCGGTGGATCATGTGCTGGGCGAAAGGAAACGCCAGATTTCCGGGCAGATGCCGCACAGGCTTGTGATGCGCGAACGCCAGCGCGCCGTGTGGCTGAACGAGACCGAATACAAGCTCGACGTCACCCGCACGAATGGCGCCATCGAGGTCGCCTTCCGCAACGGCGACGCCCATATCCACAAGCTGCAATCGGACTGGAAGCCCGGCGATCCGGTCTGGTTCGGCACCGTCGACGGCAAGCGGGTGGCGGTGCAGGTCACTCCCGTTCCGAACGGCTTTGACGTGGCCTATCGCGGCGCGCAGGCGCGGGCCTATGTCTATACCGAGAGCGAAGCCGCTTATGCGCGTCTGATGCCGGTGAAGAAGGCGGCCGATACCGGAAAGTCGCTACTGTGCCCGATGCCCGGCCTCGTCGTCTCGATCGCGGTCGCCGAAGGCCAGGAGGTGAAGGCCGGCGAGACGCTTGCGGTGGTCGAGGCGATGAAGATGGAGAATGTGCTCCGCGCCGAACGTGACGGCACCGTGAAAAAGATCCACGCGAAGAAAGGCGACAGCCTCGCCGTCGATGCGGTGATCATGGAGTTTGCGTAACCGCTTTTCGCAGCGGAAGGGAGGGAACCCCCGCATCGTCCTGTCGTTTCCTCCACGCAACATTCCGCGGAGAGAGACATGGCAGGACGCAAGACGCCTTCATCCCCTCCGGTCGTGCCAGACGATCTGCGCAGGCAGGATCCGCGGCCTGACCGGCCCGATTCGCTTCCCGAGATAGCGGAAGATATCGCCCATGCCGGCATCAGCCCGTCCCCCGACGGCGACAATCCGCTGCATCCGATCCACGATGAGGACATCGAGGACGCCGGTCCTGAGGCCTATGAGGAGATGATCGACCGTGAGGGCATGCTCCCGGTCGACAAGGTCATCCCCAAATAGCGCTCTGCGCGACAGCGGATTGGCGCCCGCGGCCTGTCATGCGACCATGCCGCCATGAAGGCCATCGAATCGCTTTCGCCGTCCGGCGATCTCGACCAGGGACCCTATGCGCGCGCGCTGATCGGATTGGCGATCGGCGCCGTCCTGTCCAACATGCTCAGCGCGCCGGCGATCACCGCAAGCTTCGGCATCTGGCCGTTCGTTGTCACGCAGCTTGCGCTGTTGTGGTTCTGGTTCGCGTTGACCGCGAAGCGGCTGCGCAGCGCCGAGCGCAGCGTGCTGGGCGTGAGCGCTGTCGCTTTCATCGCGATGATTGCCGTCATCCTCCTCGCGGTGATGCTGGTGCTGCAATCGGCCGACCTCACGGCCGGCACGGCGGCGCCCTGGGTGCCGTCCTCGATCGCGACACTGATTTACCCGTTCGTGTTCGTTTTGAACCTTGTCGCCGGACCCGCTGCCGCCGCGCAGGACGTCACCATTGCGGCGCTCTCGACCTTCACGGTCGCGCCGCTCCTGTTGATGATCTGGTATTCGGTCTGGGCCGCGTTGCAGCCCTCCGAGCTGCATGCCGGCGAGCAGGGCGCCTGATGCTGTATTTCGCCTATGGCTCCAACATGAGCCGCGGGCCGATGCGACGGCGCTGTCCGACGGCGAAGGAGCTGGGCGTCGCCGTGCTGCGGAACCATCGCTTCGTGATCATGGCCAATGGCTACGCGTCGGTGGTGCCGTCCGAAGGACAGGATGTGTACGGCATCCTGTGGCGAATCGGTCCGCGCGATCTCGCCGCGCTCGATGCCTATGAAGACATAGCCGGCGGGCTCTATCGCCATGCCAAGATGCCGGTGCTGCATGAGGGTGAAGCGGTCGATGCGCTGGTCTATGTTGGTTGCGAGATGAGCGAAGGGTGCCCACGTGCCTCCTACATGGCCGGCGTGATCGCAGCGGCGCGCGATTGCGGTTTGCCGGACACCTATATCGCCTCGCTTCGTCGTTTTGCATCGGGAGCTGGCGGATGACCGAACGGGCGATGCGCCGTGTCCTGATCAGCGGTCGCGTGCAGGGCGTGGGCTACCGCGAATGGACGCGGCGCACTGCGGACCGGCATGGCCTTGAAGGATGGGTGCGCAACCGCACCGATGGCCGCGTCGAAGCGGTGTTCGTAGGCGATCGCGACCGCGTGCTGCACATGATCGAAGCGTGCCGCGAAGGCCCACTGCACGCCGAGGTATCGCGAATCGAGGAGACCGAGGCAACGCTGTCG
>NZ_DATMRX010000321.1:0-11353 GCF_035565855.1 Pseudorhodoplanes sp. | reverse complement strand
CTTTCGCCGGAAAAACGCCAGGCGGAGCCGGTGCCGGAGGGCACGATCTACACCTGCCCCATGCATCCGCAGATCCGCCAGATCGGGCCCGGATCCTGCCCGATCTGCGGGATGGCGCTCGAACCCGAGCTCGCAACGGCTGATACCGGTCCCAATCCCGAACTCGCCGACATGACCCGCAGATTCTGGGTCGGACTGGCGCTCGCCCTTCCCGTCTTTGCGCTGGAAATGGGCTCGCACCTGATCGGCGGGCATGGTCTCGTGCCACAGCCCTGGTCGAACATCGTGCAGTTCGCGCTGGCGACACCGGTTGTGCTGTGGGCCGGCTGGCCTTTCTTCGTGCGCGGCTGGCAATCGATTGTCACCCGCAACCTCAACATGTTCACGCTCATCGCGCTCGGGACCGGCGTTGCGTGGCTCTACAGCGTGATCGCCACCTTCGCGCCGGGATTGTTCCCGCCGACATTCCGCGGCCATGACGGCTCGGTGGCGGTCTATTTCGAATCGGCCGCAGTCATCACTGTGCTCGTTTTGCTCGGGCAGGTGCTGGAATTGCGCGCGCGCGACGCAACCTCCGGCGCAATCAAGGCGCTGCTCGACCTTGCGCCGAAATCGGCACGCAAAATCGGCGACGACGGCAGCGAGCATGACATTCCCGTCGAGGATATCGCCGTCGGTGACAGCCTGCGCGTGCGCCCCGGAGAAAAGGTGCCGGTCGATGGCACCATCGTCGATGGGCGCTCCACTGTCGATGAATCGATGGTCACCGGAGAATCGATGCCAGTGACGAAAGAAATCGGCGCCCGGGTCATCGCCGGCACGATCAATCGCAGCGGTTCATTCGTGATGCGCGCCGAGCGCATCGGACGCGATACCCTCCTCGCTCAGATCGTGCAGATGGTCGCGCAGGCGCAGCGGTCGCGCGCGCCGATCCAGCGTCTCGCCGATCAGGTGTCCGGCTGGTTCGTGCCAGCGGTAATCGTTGTCGCGATCGTCGCGTTTGCAGCCTGGTGGGCCTTCGGGCCGGAGCCGCGCTTTGCCTATGGTCTCGTCGCGGCGGTATCCGTCCTGATCATCGCGTGCCCGTGCGCGCTCGGTCTTGCAACACCGATGTCGATCATGGTGGGCGTCGGACGCGGCGCTCAGGCGGGTGTCCTGATCAAGAACGCCGAGGCGCTCGAGCGCATGGAAAAGGTCGACACGCTGGTGATCGACAAGACCGGCACGCTCACCGAGGGCCGCCCGGCGGTGACGGCCATCGTCGGCGCGGCCGGTTTCAGCGAGGACGAAGTGTTGCGGCTTGCGGCCAGCGTGGAAGCTGCGAGCGAGCATCCTCTCGCATTGGCCATCGTATCGGCCGCTCGGGATCGCAAACTGCAACTGACGCCGGTGCAGGATTTCGACTCTCCGACCGGCAAGGGCGTCACCGGACACGTCGACGGACGGCGCATAGCCATCGGTCAAAACAAGTGGTTTGCCGACCTGAGGATCAACACCGCAAGTCTCTCTGCCGAGGCCGACCGGCTGCGCGGCGACGGTGCGACCGTCGTGTTCGTTGCCATCGATGACACGTTGGCCGGACTGATCGCGATCGCCGACCCGATCAAGGCGGAGACCGCGGCGGCACTCGAAGCGCTTCGCGCCGAGAAGATCCGCCTCGTCATGCTTACAGGCGACAATCGCATTACGGCGAATGCCGTCGCCAAAAAGCTCGGCATTGATGCCGTCGAAGCCGAAATCCTGCCGGACGGGAAAGCTTCTGTCGTGGAAAAGCTGCGCCGCGAGGGCCGCGTTGTCGCGATGGCGGGCGATGGCGTCAACGACGCCCCGGCCCTCGCCGCGGCCGATGTCGGCATTGCAATGGGGACCGGGACCGATGTCGCGATCGAAAGCGCGGGTGTGACGCTGCTGAAAGGCGACCTGACAGGCATCGTGCGTGCGCGTCATCTATCCGAGATGGTGATGCGCAACATCCGGCAGAATCTCTTCTTCGCCTTTATCTACAACGCGGCCGGCGTGCCGATCGCCGCGGGCGTGCTTTATCCCGCATTCGGCTTGTTATTGTCGCCGATTGTCGCCGCCGCCGCGATGGCGCTGTCGTCGGTCAGCGTCGTCGGAAACGCGCTGCGCCTGCGCCGCGTCAGGCTATGACGCTATGCTGGCGTCAGAAGACGGCGAGGTATTTCAGCAGCGACAATACGCCGATGATGATGACGATGATCCGAACGATCTGCTTGGCGCGGCCATCGATCGGCAGCATGTTCACGAGATAAAGAACAAGAATGACAACCAGAAACGTGATGAGAATGCTGATCAGGGGCCCCATGGCCGCTCCCCTTTCGATTGATGGATGAAAACGCCGTCGACAGGAACGGCGCTACAATGACACGTTCCTGGAAAAGTTCCATCAACCTTTAGCGCTTGACGCGCTCTCGCTCGGCGCGCTCTCGCTCGGCCCTCTCGGCGGCTGCCGCCCGGAATTTGAGTTCGCAATTGCGTTCGGCGGCGGTCTGCTCGATTTCGTGCAAGTCGCCGAGCACCAGCGTGTAATCTTGCTGATAGGCGATGGCGACTGCAAGTTCGCCGCCCGCTCCCTGCCGCGCCCTTTCCATCAGCGCGGCCAGTTCACGCTCCCGGTTGAGCGTGTTCGCGCCGATCTGATCCAGCTGTTTGCAGCTATTGAATCGGAACTTTCCCGGTTTGGCGACATACTCAGCCATCTGCTGACTGGCACAGCCGCCCGCCGCAAGACACAGTCCAATCCCCACGAGCAAATGCTTCAGTTGTAGGCCCCAGACCATCCGGCGATTGTTAGCGGTCGATTTTGGCAAAAACCCGGTGCGCTCTTTGTTCGACCGGCCTGGTGCGGACGGAGGGACTCGAACCCTCACGAGGTTACCCTCAACGGATTTTAAGTCCGTTGCGTCTACCATTCCGCCACGTCCGCTTGCCGGGAAAACGCACTGCACCATGGCGCAGGCCATGCGTCGCCGCAAGCTCAGCCGCCCTCGCGGATCGGCGGCATGAAGGCGAGCCCGGTATCCCACGGGAAGAAGATCCAGGTGTCCTGGGACACTTCAGTAATGTACGTGTCGACCAGCGGACGCCCCATCGGTTTGGCGTAGACGGTTGCAAAGTGAGCCTTCGGGACGAGGTCGCGTACCACCCGCGCGGTCTTACCGGTGTCGACGAGATCGTCCACGATCAGAACACCCTGACCGCCGCCATGCTCGCCGCTGGTCACCGCCTCGGCGATCCCTTTCAGAACGCGCAACTCGCCCTGCCGGCCGACGCCCGATCCGGAATAGCTCTCGACGCACACCGTCTCGATCAGCCGCACATTCAGCTCGCGCGCCACGATGGCGGCCGGCACCAGCCCACCCCTTGTCACGCATATGATGGCGCTGAACGGACCGGTCGATGCGAGCCGCCAGGCGAGCGCCCGTGCATCGCGATGAAACTGATCCCACGACACCGGAAAATGCTTCGGTGAGGTTGGATTTGTTTCGCTCATCATCATGGTTGGTCCCCCGCCACGCTCCCGCCATGCCCCGGCTACGACAGGCTGCCAACGCCGGACCACTCCGATCCACAGAAAAATCGCCAGATTTCATGTTATATCGAGCACGAAATCAAAGCGGGCATTGGCGCCGCTGAACGTCATCTCCAGTTCCCGCCGGTACAGCCCGTCGCGCCGGTTGACAGGATCACCCGGGAAATAAAGCTGCGTGGTCAGGACCGGCCCGTTCGGCGCCTGCACCTGGACGTGATAATGCGCGGTCCGCCCGGTATAGCGCGCCGGCCTGATGGTCAGAAATCGATAGCGCCCCTGTGTGTCGGTGAACTGGTGTCCCCGGCCGCGGAAGCCGCGATTGTCGTATTCGCCATTGGCATCGGCATGCCACAGATCGACCAGCGCTCCCGCAATCGGCTGGCAGCTGCGGGTCAGGACAAAGCCGGTCAATTCGACCGGCGTGCCCTTCAGCGCGGACCGCAGGTTGGCGCGGAGCGGCGATTTCGGCTTGAAGAATGGCCCCTCGGTCTGAGACAGGGTAGTGCTGGTCTCGTCTCCGCATTGCGGCGTCGGCTGCAACCGCTGTGCGAGCGCGCCGGATGGCCTGGCGAGGTCGGTCATGATGAAGCCGGCAAGCGCGCCCGCTCCCATCATCAGCACGTCACGCCTCGGACGATCGAGCTTGCTCATGGCGGTGCCTCGTCGCGTCATCCTCGCGATCACGCGCAAGCTTCACGGCGATTTCACGGCCGAAAGCTTCAGGCCGCGCGGTCAGCCCGCCGCCTTCAGCCTCGCCTTCACCTCGCGCAGCATGTCCTGCACGGCTTTGGTCGCTGCAGCGAGCTTTTCAGGGTCGCGCGACCGGATGACGATATTGGTGTTCGGTCCGGTCCGGTCGTCGAAGAACGGATAGCTTCCGAAGCTCGCCTCCGGATGCTGCCGGGCGAGTTCGCCGAGCTCGGTGCCGATATCGCCCTCGCGGGCGTCCGCGCGGACGGATTCCGACAGCATCTGCTTGCCGGTCTTCAGCTTCGGCCCGACCTCGTCCAGCATCGCCTGCATGATGGTCGGCACCCCGGCCATCACGATCACATTCCCGATCCAGAAGCCCGGTGCGAGCGAGACCTTGTTGGTGACGAGGTCGGCGCCCTGCGGAATTCGGGTCATGCGCATCCGCGCTGCATTGAGCTCCGGACCCTGAAACCGTTGCTGCAACAATGCGACCGCCCGCGGGTCGAAATCGATCGGCACGCCAAAGGCCTTCGCCACGGCATCGGCCGTGATGTCGTCGTGGGTTGGCCCGATACCCCCGGTGGTGAACACATAGCTATAGCGATGCCGCAGCGCATTTAACGCCGCGACAATCTCGTCTTCGACGTCAGGCACGATCCTGACCTCGCGCAAATCGACGCCGATCGCGGTCAAATACTCGGCGATGTAGCCAATATTCTTGTCCTTGGTCCGGCCGGACAGGATTTCGTCGCCGATAACCAGTATCGCCGCCGTGACCGGCGTATCATTGTCGACCGAATTCATCGGCGCTCGCTCTCCCTTTGACCGCCTTGGTACCGCGCGGGCCCGGCCCGCTCAAGCGCGTGAGCGAAAAGGTGTCATCCGACGACGCTCCCCGCTTATTCCGTGTGCACGACAGCAAAAATTAACTGGCCTCTTCCCTTCTGATGGAACTGGCGCGAAGCTTGCAAAGTTACAGGCCGCTGGGGAGGGCCTTTCGGAGACATGCCGGTTGCGTTCGACGAGATGAACGGGGTGGATGGCCGTATCCGGCCTGCCTACTCGCAATTATCCGCGTGGCTCAATGAGATACGCCCGGACGAACTGGATTTCAGACGGCGCGAAGCCGAAGTCCTGTTCCGGCGAATCGGCATCACCTTTGCCGTTTACGGGGAAGCTGACGCCACCGAACGCCTGATCCCATTTGACGTGATCCCAAGGATTCTGGCCGGCAACGAGTGGCGCACACTGACCCGAGGTCTGGAGCAGCGGGTCAGGGCGATCAACGCCTATATCAAGGACGTTTACGGAAAGCGCGAATGTCTGCGCGCCGGCGTTATCCCGGAAGATCTGGTCTTCCAGAATCCGGTCTTCCGGCCGGAAATGAACGGCCAGAAAGTACCGCACGACATTTACGTCCATGTGGCGGGCATCGACATCGTGCGGGTCGATGCCGATACGTTCTATGTTCTTGAGGACAACGCGCGCACACCGTCCGGCGTCTCCTACATGCTGGAGAATCGGGAGATCATGCTTCGGCTGTTTCCCGAGCTGTTTTCCCGGCATCGCGTCGCACCAGTCGACAATTACCCGGACGAGCTTCTGGCGACGCTCCAGTCGGTGGCGCCGGTCGGCGCGGCCGCGGACCCAACCGTCGTGCTGCTGACGCCCGGCATCTACAACTCGGCCTATTACGAACATTCATTCCTGGCCGACAAGCTGGGCGTCGAGCTCGTCGAAGGCCGCGACCTCTTCGTCAAGGGCGAAGTGGTCTATATGCGTACAACGCAAGGGGCAAAGCGCGTCGACGTGATCTACCGCCGCATCGACGATGACTTCCTCGATCCGCTGGCATTCCGGCCGGATTCGATCCTGGGGGTGCCGGGATTGATGGCCGCCTACCAGGCCGGCAACGTGACGCTGGCCAATGCCGTCGGCACGGGCGTTGCCGACGACAAGGCGGTCTACAGTTACATGCCCGACATCGTGAAATTCTTTCTCGGCGAGGAGCCGATCCTGAAGAACGTGCCGACCTGGCGCTGCCGGGAGGAAGAGCACCTCGCCTACGTGCTCGACAACATCGAGCAGCTGGTAGTCAAGGAAGTCCATGGTTCGGGCGGCTACGGCATGCTGATCGGACCAGCTGCCGACAAGGCGAGCATCGATATCTTCCGCTCGAAGCTGAAGACGCATCCGAAGAATTTCATCGCGCAGCCCACCCTCGCCTTGTCGACCTGTCCCACCTGCGTCGACAGCGGTGTCGCGCCGCGCCATGTCGACCTGCGGCCCTTCGTGCTCACCGGGCGCGACAAGATCCGCATCGTGCCGGGAGGGCTGACGCGGGTCGCGATGAAAGCCGGATCGCTCGTGGTCAATTCCAGCCAGGGCGGCGGTACAAAGGACACCTGGGTGCTGGACGGCTGATGCTTTCAAGGACCGCCGATAACCTTTACTGGCTCGCGCGCTATGTCGAGCGTGCCGAATATCTTGCGCGCATCCTGGAGGCGACACAGCGCCTCACATCGCTGCCGATCGCCTATATCGGCGAAACCAACGAGTGGGAATCGGCGCTCGCGACGGCCGGCTGCGCGCATGCCTTTTTCGCGATGTATGACGAGGCGAACGAGGAGAACGTCACCGACTTCCTCGCCTTCTCCACTGCCAACCCCTCTTCCATCCGATCGTGCTTCGAGGTCGCGCGCACCAACGCCCGGGCGGTCCGCACCGCGCTGACCATGGAGATGTGGGATGCCATCAACGGCACCTGGCTCGAACTGAAGCGCTTCGGAAACGGACCCACCTCGCGGGAGGAATTGTCACGGTTTCTGCGCTGGGTGCAGGAATCCTCGCTACGCTTCGATGGTTCGGCCTACCGGACCATGCTGCGCAATGATTCCTATTGGTTCTCGCGGCTCGGGCTCTATCAGGAACGCGCCGACAACACCGCGCGCATTCTCGATGTCAAATATCACCTGCTCCTCCCGGCCAATGAACATGTCGGAGGACCGCTCGACTATTTCCAGTGGGCTGCCATCCTGCGATCGGTGTCGGCGCTGACATCCTATCACTGGGTGTATCGCGACAATGTCAAACCGTGGCTGGTCGCCGATCTCCTGATCCTGAAGGAAGAAATGCCGCGGTCTCTGGCGAGCTGTTACGAGAATCTCGTGCGCTATCTCGATGCGATTGCCGTCGCCTATGGCCGGCAAGGCCCGGCGCAACGCCTCGCCCGCGGCGTGCGGACGCGCCTGCAGAACACCAAGATGGAGGACATTTTCCAGAACGGCCTCCACGAGTTCATCCAGGAATTCATTGCCGACAACAATCGGATCGGAGCCACCATTACCCAGCAATATCTTGCCTGATGCGTTGCCCTAAGAACGGCGGAGCGGACCGCTGCTTCACCGCTTGCCTTTGCCGAACCAAAACGTCAGCATCCCCGCCCCATGCGCATTCGAGTTTGGCACGACACCACCTATCGCTATTCCTGGCCTGTGACCGGGGTGATCCAGACGCTTCGTCTCACGCCGCGCAACACCGAGTCCCAATATGTGATGGAGTGGCGGATCGATGTCTCGGCGGATTGCCCGCTGACGGCGCATGTCGACGCCTTCGGGAATATCTCCCACACCCTGACCGCCGAAGGCCCGCTGGATCAGCTCACGGTCCATGTCGAAGGCGAGGCGGAGATCGAGGACACGGTGGGTGTGGTCAAGGGAACGGTCGAACCGTTTCCGCCCTCGTTGTTCTTGCGCGAGACGCCGCTGACGCAGGCGAACGAGCATATCCGGACGTTTGCCAGGGATACGGTGGGCTCGGCGCAGGACCGGCTGACCATGTTGCACGCCTTGCTCGACACGCTGCATGAGACCGTCACCTATGACGGCGATCCCACCCACGTCCATACGACCGCGGCCGAAGCCTTCGCGATCAGGCGCGGCGTTTGTCAGGATATCAGCCACATCTACATCGCCTGCGCCCGCAGCATCGGCATTCCGGCTCGCTACGTCTCGGGTTATCTGTATCGCGCGGACGGCAACAATCGGCAGCAAGCCGGACACGGCTGGGCGGAGGCGTTCGTCGACGGCCTGGGCTGGGTCGCGTTCGATGCGGCCAACGGCATGTGCGCAACGGATGCCTATCTGCGCGTCGCCGTCGGGCTCGACTATCTGAGCGCTGCGCCAATTCGCGGCTCGCGCACCGGTGGCGAAGGTGAAGGACTCGACGTCCGGATCCGGATCGAACAGAGCGGCTTCCAGCGCCAGGAGTAACGAGCGCCGACCGGCGCCTGTGACATTTTGCACTGCAACGATGGTTTATCCGGCGGTCGAGACGGGGGCCATTGCACTCGCGCCCTGCCCGAGGCGATCGCTGCCAGTCCTTTTCTTCTCGGTCGGCCTTTGAACCAGCCCGCTGGCCGAGATAAGGCTTTTGCTGTCAGTGGGAATGGGGATAATGCCGCCGCCGCGGGAGCCCTCGTGAAACAACTGGATAGAGAATGACCTATTGCTGCGGAATCCTGGTGCGCGAAGGCCTCGTCATGATTGCCGACACGCGGACCAATGCAGGGCTCGACAATGTTTCGACCTTCCGCAAGCTCCACGTCTTCAAGCAGCCAGGCGAGCGGATCATGGCGATCGCCTCCTCGGGCAATCTGTCGCTCAGCCAGTCTGTCGTCTCCACCATGATCGAGGGCGTGGAGAACAAGGAGACCGGGGAGCGCGAAACTCTCATGAATGCGCCCTCGATGTTCCAGGCCGCGCAGCGCATCGGCCGCGTGGTGCGCAACATCCACGAGACCGAAGGCCGCGCCCTCGCCGCGGCCGATGTGAAGTTCGACGTCTCGTTCCTGTTCGGCGGTCAGATCAAGGGCGAGCGCATGCGGCTGTTCATGATTTACTCGGCGGGCAATTTCATAGAATGCACCACCGACACGCCGTATCTGCAGATCGGCGAGCATAAATACGGCAAACCGGTCCTCGACCGCGCGATCACCTATGGCGTGGATCTCTACGACGCGCTGAAGATCGGGTTGATCTCGATGGATTCGACAATGCGGTCCAACCTCGGGGTCGGCATGCCGATCGACATCCTGGTTGCCCGGCGGGACGCCTGTGATTCCGAATTGTCCTATCGGATCGAGCCCGGCGAGCCCTATTTCCACGACTTACGCGAGCGTTGGTCCGGAGCGCTGCGCGCGGCCCACATGGCCATTCCACGTCCGCCTTATGCGGGCAACGCCTGACTGTGCCCGATTGCCTAAGCTGGTTTGACTCACGGTTAACCATCCGCGCGAACATACCCGGGGATTAAGAACCGTTTGGCCAACACCGCCCGGTTGTGCGGTATCGGTGCAAGCCATTGGCAAGCATTTCCCCGTAGCTTCCCCCACGAAAATCAGGCAGTTAAGGAACAGTCGCGGTGGCCGAGACGAACGCGCGTTTGGCCGATCAAGGCGCGCAGGCAAGCTGGGACCGGGCCCGGCTGAGCATCGTCATACCCATCAGCGTTGTCGTTGCCGTCGCAATCCTGTGCATCATCGTCGCTGTCCTGACTTCCGCCCAACGGGCCAACGAGGTCGCGCTCGAGCACGAGAAGCGCCTGCTGTCGCGCGCCATCTCCAATCACGGGGAGCAACTCCTGCGCGAACTGGAGAGCGTCAGTGCGAACGAAGAGGCCGTGCGACGCATCCGCGACCAGTTCGACCGGAACTGGGTACACAATCGCGTCGGTCTCTGGCTCAAGCATTATTTCCACCACGATTTCGTCTTCGTGACCGACGGCAAGGACCATCTCACCTACGCGCTGCTCGGACGGAACAGCGTGGAGCCGCGCTGGTTCAATTCGATCATCCCGGAGCTTGCGCCGACGCTGGACTACATTCGCGGCCGCGTCGGCGACGAACCCAAAGGCGCCATTCGCATCTCCGAGCCGCGGCGCCATGTCGATGCGGACAAGCCCAGCCGCGTCACGCTCATTCAGCGCTTCCTCGGCCGCCCTGCCGCGGTCGCAGCCGCCATTATCGCTCCGATCGAGCAAATCGGGGGGGCCAGCGAGACCGCGCCGCTGGTCGTCGCAGTGAAATTCATCGACGAAAGCCTGCTCGCTGAAATCGGCGGGCGGCTCCAGCTCAGCGGCCTGCGCGTCACCGAAAAGGCGCTGGCGCCCGACGGAGAGCACCTTCACGAACTCAAGGATTATGACGGGCATACGGTCATGAGCTTGACCTGGACGCCCAAGAGCCCGGGTTCGGAGATCGTAACCAACGTCATACCGTTCATCGCTGTCGCCTTCGCGGGCTTTGCGTTGTTGGCTGCCCTCATCCACGGCTATATGCGCAGGACCGCCGCCACGATTGCCCAGGGCGAGCAGCGCCTGCGCTATCTCGCCTTGCACGATCCGCTCTGCGGACTACCCAACCGCAATTACTTTGGCGAACGCCTCGAGGCGGTGATCAAGGAGGTGCAGAACGGCGCGCCCGCTGCGGCCGTCTTCTACATCGACCTCGATCACTTCAAGGACGTCAACGATACCCTCGGCCATCCGATCGGCGACGAACTCATCCGCAACGTCACGGCGCGCCTCTCGGGGCTGCTGCGTCCGGAGGATCTGGTGAGCCGGCTCGGTGGCGACGAGTTTGCGGTCATCGTCACGGACGGCGCCGACATCACCGCGCTGCAACGCATGGCGGACAAAATCATCTCCGCGATCTGCGCGCCCTACTCGATCAATGGACATAACATCCTGATCGGCGCCAGCATCGGCATTGCACTGATCGACGGGCGCTCCGAAAACGGCGCGGCCGACGCGATGCGCTATGCCGACATGGCGCTTTACCGGGCGAAGAACGAGGGCCGCAACCGCGCGTGCATCTACGATGCGGCGATGGACGCGGACCTTTCCGAGCGCAAGCAGCTTGAGCGGGACCTGCGCGAAGCGATTCGTTCGGATCAGTTGCGTATCCTCTACCAGCCGATCGTCAATGGCAGCGGCGACACCATTCTGGGCGTCGAGGCCTTGTCGCGGTGGTCGCATCCGACCCGAGGCGACATAGAACCGTCGCGCTTCATCCCGATCGCCGAGCATTCCGGCCTCATCATCGAACTC
>NZ_DATMRX010000320.1:0-29384 GCF_035565855.1 Pseudorhodoplanes sp. | reverse complement strand
CAGTGGTCTCGTCGGTGAGCGGACAATGCAGCGACACGAAATCCGCGGCTTGCAGCAACGCGTCGAGTTCGACCTTGCGCGCGCCGCGCGCCGTCATCGCATTCTCGCCGACATAAGGGTCATAGGCCAGCACGGTCAAGGCGAACAGGCCGCTGCACAGCTCGGCGACGCGCGTGCCGGTATTGCCGAAGCCGACGATGCCCACCGTCTTGCCGTAAAGGTCGTCGCCCATATAGGCGATGCGGTCGACGACACCACCAGCTCGCAGCGCCTTGTCGGTTTCGCCGATGCGTTTCGTCAGCGACAGCATCATCGCCAGCGTATGTTCGCCGACCGCCTCGCGGTTGCCGCCTGTCTGATTGACGGCAACGACGCCGGCCTCGGTGCAGGCCGCGACATCGATCGCGTCGTATCCGGCGCCGCTTGCCGAAACGACGAGGATCTGCGGGCATTGTGCGAGGAATGCCCGTGAGATGCGCAGATGCTCGGGAATGTCGAGGCGCGCGGAATCGATCTGGATCGCGTGCGAGGCCGCGAGCGTGTTGTGCAGGACGTCGAAGGGTTGGGACTTGTCGATCCGCACGAGGCAGAGATCGGCGCAGGCCTCGATCGTGCGATCGAATCCAGGATCGATATAGCCGCCGATATAGGAAATCTGTTTACGGGCGCCGGTCATGACGTTTGGTCTATCAGCCGCCGGGGCAGCGTCAATCGTCGGCTTTGGCATTCGCCGTCATCCATTGTATGCATGCGCGGCGGGCTTCCGGGGACCGTACAAGCATGTCCAAGATCGTCGAGCGGACGCTCGATTTCATCGAATTGTTTGCTGCAGAGCGCCGCCCGCTGTCGCTGTCGGATATCTCGCGGCTGCTCGCCATTCCGGCATCGAGCTGTCATGACGTTTTGCGGGCTCTCGTTGCGCGCGGTTATATCTACGAAATCGGTCCGCGGTCGGGCTTCTATCCGACGGTGCGGCTGTTGGAGCTCGCGAAGACAATCTCCGAGCACGATCCGATCCTGTTGCGGGCCGAGGTGTTGCTGCGCCGATTGCGCGATACGATCGATGAATCCGTTTCGCTCGCCAAGGCCGGAAAGAATACAGCGACCTATCTCCTGGTCTTCGAGCCTAGCCATCCGCTGCGGTTCATCGTTGGCGTAGGACAGGAGGTCCGCAGCCTGCACGCGACGTCCGCGGGCAAGGCCTTTCTCGGCAGCCTGACACCGGAAAAATTCGAAGATTATCTGCGGACCGCCAAGCTCGATCCGATGACGGCCAAGACGATCCAGTCCAAGGACGCGTTGCGCGAAGACATCGCATTGTCGAAGCGGCGCGGCTACTTCCTCAATCTGGCGGAAAGCTTCGACGATGCGACAACGGTCTCCTCGCTGTTCCGCTGGCAGGGCGCGCACTACATCGTCACGGCGGCGGGGCCGACCTCGCGCATGGGCAGCAAGCTCGACCAAGCCATCAGGCTTGTCCGTGAGGCCTGCACGACCTTGGGCGACGGTGGTTAGCGCCATTTCTGTTGTGGTCACGCCGTCTGCGGGCCTCGGTTGACTCCGCCCACACGCGCTCATACAAGAAAATTCGACAAGGCGATATATAATTCGCCACAGCGAAACGGAGAAGCCGGGTGAATTCGTCCGGAGCGCCCGCACCCGATGTCCGAACCGGACCGTTATCCGGCATCCGCGTCATCGATCTGACGACGGTGGTGATGGGGCCGTCGGCCACCCAGATCCTCGGCGATCTCGGCGCCGATGTCATCAAAGTGGAGTCCACGGGTGGCGACTCGATGCGCTGGGTCGGGCCGAACCGCACCGACGGCATGGGTCCGCTTTATCTCAACGCCAACCGTAACAAGCGCAGCATCGTCCTCGATCTGAAGGATGCCGAGGACCGCGAAGCGCTGCTGTCGCTGCTGCCCACCGCGGATGTGTTCGTGTCCAACATGCGTCCGCAAGCGATGGCGCGGCTGGGGCTTGGCTATGAATCGATCAAGGCCGTGAAGCCCGATATCGTTTATTGCCTCGCGGTCGGTTATGGCTCCGATGGGCCGAATGCCGGCCAGGCGGTCTATGACGATCTCACCCAGGCGGCGAGCGGCATTGCCGGACTGTTCTGGACGATCGACGGCGCGCCTCGTTATGCGCCGGTCAATATCTGCGATCGCGTCGTCGGCCTTTATCTCGCGATCTCCATCATCAGCGCACTGCATCACAAGGCACGGACCGGCGAAGGCCAGGAGATCGAAGTGCCGATGCTGGAGACGATGGCGCAATTCGTGCTCGCCGATCACATGGGCGGCGGGGAGTTCGTGCCGCCGCTCGGACCGATGGGCTACAAGCGGCTTCTCTCGCGCGTGCGTGGTCCTTACCCGACGAAGGACGGCTATCTGGCCCTCGTGGTCTATACCGACAAGCACTGGCGCGCCTTCACAGAGATGACGGGGCAGCCTGCGCTGCTCGACACCGACCCGCGTTTCAGGACGCAGGAATCCCGCACGCAATATGCCGAGGACATGGGGCATTATCTCAAGGAAAATCTGCCCCAGAAGACGACGGCGGAATGGATCGCGGCATTGCGCGCGGCCGACATTCCGGCCCATCCGGTCAACAAGCTGGAGGATCTGTTCGAGGACCCGCACCTGAAGGCGGTGAAGATGTTCTCGGAGATGGAGCATCCGACCGAGGGCAAGGTGAAGGTCGCGCGCTTCCCGGTGAAATTTTCGAAGACTCCGGCGACGATCCGCTGCCTTGCACCCAATCTCGGCGAACATACCGACGAAATCCTGCCCGGCCGCGCACGCAAGCGCATCACGATATCCAAAGCAAAGACCAAAGCCAGCATCGGGAGCTGATGCCAGTGAAGACCTTCGACGCGCTCTGCAACACGCCGGAACGGCGCGAAATCCGCGACGCCATCCGCGCGATCTGCGACCGGTTCGACGACGATTACTGGCTCGAGAAAGACAAGACGCATTCCTTCCCGTTCGAATTCGCCAAAGCCATCGCCGATGGCGGCTGGCTCGGCATCGCGATGCCGGAGGAATACGGCGGCGCGGGCCTCGGCGTCACCGAAGCCGCGATCATGATGCAGGAGGTGGCGCATTCGGCCGGCGCGTTCGCGGCCTGCTCGACCATCCACATCAACATTTTCGGCCTGCATTCCATCGTCAAGCACGGCACCGATGCGCAGAAGAAGGCCTGGCTGCCGGACATCATAAGCGGCAAGGCGCGCACCTGTTTCGGCGTGACCGAGCCGGATGCGGGCCTCGACACATCCAAGATAAAGACGAAAGCGGTGCTGAAGGGCGACCGCTACATCGTTAACGGCAAGAAGATCTGGACCTCGACCGCGCAGCAGGCCAACAAGATCGTGCTGCTCGCGCGCACCGTGCCGATCGAAGAGTGCAAGAAGCCGACCGACGGACTGACGCTGTTCTACACGGACTTTGATCGCTCGAAGATCGAGGTGCGCGAAATCCTGAAGATGGGACGGCACGCGGTCAATTCGAATCAGACCTTCTATGATGGCCTGGAAGTGCCGGTCGAGCATCGCATCGGCGAGGACGGCAAGGGCTTCCGTTATATCCTCGACAGTCTCAATCCGGAGCGCGTCCTGAATGCCGCCGAGTGCGTCGGCATCGGCCGCCGCTGCCTGGAAAAGGCGGTGAAATATGCCGGCGAGCGCGTCGTGTTCGGTCGTCCTATCGGACAGAACCAGTCGATCCAGCATCCGCTGGCGGAAAACTGGTCGGAATTGCTGGCGGCCGAATTGCTGACGCTGCATGCCGCCGAGCTTTACGATTCCGGCCAGCCCTGCGGCGCGCAGGCCAATGCGGCGAAATATCTTGCCGCCGATGCCGCCTTCAAGGCCGCGGACCAGGCCGTCCGCACCCATGGCGGCATGGGCTATGCGGCAGAATTCCATGTCGAGCGCTATTTCCGCGAGGCGGTGGTGATGCGCCTTGCGCCGGTGTCGCGCGAGATGGTGCTGAACTTCATCGCCGAGCGCGAGCTCGGCCTGCCGAAATCGTACTGAGGCGGAGCGGCGCGTGGCCGAGAAGGTCATCAATATCGGCGGGGCTTCGGGGGCCTGGGGCGACAGCCCGATGGCGATCCCGCAATTGCTGACGGCCGATGTCCATTATCTGATGATGGATTATCTCGCCGAAGTGACGATGTCGCTTCTGGCGCGCGCCCGCATGAAGGATCCGAATGCCGGTTTCCCGCCCGACTTCGTTGCCTACCTGAAGCGCTCGCTGCCCGAGATCGCCAAGCGCGGCATCAAGGTCGTGAGCAACGGCGGCGGCGTGAACCCGCAAGGCGCCAAGCGCGCGCTGGAAGCGGTCTGCGCCGAACTTGGGTTGTCGCTCAAGGTTGCGGTGGTCGAAGGCGACGACGTGCTGCCCTATCTCGACCGGCTGCGCGCCACCGTGCGCGAAGCATCCACCGGCGAGCCCTTGCCGGCGAAGCTTCTCACCGCCAATGCCTATCTCGGCGCGCTGCCGATCGCGGCCGCGCTTGATCGCGGCGCCGATGTCGTCATCACCGGGCGCTGCGCGGATTCGGCGCTCGCGCTCGGCATCCTGATGCATGAATTCGGCTGGCAGCCGCACGATTACGACCGGCTCGCCGCGGGCAGTCTCGTAGGCCATATCCTCGAATGCGGACCGCAATCGACCGGCGGCGTGCACACCGACTGGGACAAGGTGCCGGGCTGGGAGAATATCGGCTACCCGATCGCCTCCTGCAAAGGCGACGGCAGCTTCGTTCTGTCGAAGCCGGACAATACCGGCGGGTTGATCGTGACCGCCTCGGTTGCGGAGCAGGTGCTGTACGAGGTCGGCGATCCGGCCGCCTACATTCTTCCCGATGTTGTCGCCGATTTCACGCAAGTTGCGCTGGAACAGGTCGGCGATAATCGCGTGCGCGTGTCCGGCGCAAAGGGCTATCCGCCGACCGCGCAATACAAGGTCTCCGCGACCTATCAGGATGGCTGGCGCGGCGTTGCGGCGGTCTCCATCGTCGGGCCGGGTGCCGTTGCGAAGGCCGAGCGGACCGCGGAGGCGCTGCTCGCTCGCGCGCGGATGTTGTTCCGCCAGCGCCAGCTTCCCGATTTCACCGCGACGCATACCGAAGTGCTCGGCTCCGAATCCGCTTACGGACCGAAGGCGACGCCGCTGCAGACCCGAGAAGTGCTGCTGCGGCTCGTGGTTGAACATTCAGATCGCGAGGCGATCGACATCTTCGCGCGCGAACTCGGTTCGGTCGGCATCAGCTTTGCGCAAGGGACAACCGGCATCTTCTCCGGCCGCCCGAAGCCGACACCGGTGGTGCGGTTGTTCACCTTCTTCGTCGACAAGGCCGCACTCGATGCACCGAAGGTGCAGGTCGCGGACGGGGCGCCGTTCAGCGTCGATGTGCCGGCGCAGGGCGGCTATGTCGCGCCGGCCGTCGCCAAGGTCCCGCCCGCGGAGCCCGTGTCCGACGACGCCAGCACCGAGGTTTCGCTGCATGCGCTTGCTGTCGCGCGATCCGGCGACAAGGGCAACGCCTCGAACATCGCGATCATCGCGCGCGATCCGAAATTTGTGCCGCTGCTCCGTCGCGAGGTGACGGAAGAAAAAATCGCCGCGCATTTCGATGGCCTCGTGCATGGCAAGGTCACGCGCTACGAAGCGCCGGGGCTGAACGCGTTCAATTTCCTTCTCGAAGACGCGCTGGGCGGTGGCGGCATGGCTTCGCGTCGCATCGATCCGCAGGGCAAGGCGTTCGGCCAAATGGCTCTGGAGATGAAGATCAGGGTTCCGCGCACGCTGGCCCAGGCGCTAAAAGACTAGGGCGCGCCCGGCCCAGCTCAGGGCGCTCGGAGAGGGGTGTCATGAGAGGCCTCGGATCGCGGCTGCTGGCGGTGGCTGTCGTCATCGTCTGCGGCGTACTGCCCTTGCGCGCGCAGGATTATCCGACGCGCACGGTGACCATCATCGTGCCGTTTCCGGCGGGTGCGCTTTCGGATGCCACGGCCCGCATTCTTCAGCCGAGACTCAGCGAAGCGCTCGGCCAATCGGTGGTGATCGAAAATCGCGGCGGCGCAGGCGGCGTCACCGGGACGGTCGCGGCGGCGCGCGCGCAGCCAGACGGTTACACACTGCTCATGACGGTCAATGCGCCGGTGGTGATGGCGCCTGCCTTGCAGAAGAATTATCCGTTCGATCCGTTGCAGGCACTGGCCGGCATTTCGCTGCTCACCGAAACCTATCTGGCGCTGGTTGTTCGCAACGATTCTCCGATCCGCACCGTCGACGATCTCATCCGGCTTGCGAAGGAAAAGCCGGGTCAGCTCAGCTTCGGAAGCGCTGGCGTCGGCTCCGCCCATCAGATCGCGGGCGCACTTCTGAACGCCAAGGCCGGCATTTCCCTCACCCATGTGCCGTTCCAGGGTGGCGCGCCCGCGGTTCAGAACCTCGTCGGTGGTCATATCGACATGACCTTCGCTACCTTGCCTTCGGTCATGCCGCTGGTGAAATCCGGTCAATTGCGGCTCGTTGCGCTGGCCGAACGCAAGCGTTACGCGGCGATGCCGGATCTGCCGACCATTGGCGAGACGGTGCCGGGCGTCGAAACCACGGCCTGGGTCGGCTTCTTCGCGCCGGGCGGCACACGAAAGGACATCCGGGAGAAGCTTGCGAAGATCGTCTCCGATGCGCTCGCGACTCCTGACATCCGGGACAAGATGCTGGCGCTTGGCATGGTCCCGGTGCCGCAGGGGCCGGACGATTTCGACCGGCTGATCGCGGAAGAACTCACATTCTGGAAAGCGGCGATCGAGACCGCGAAGATCGAAAAACAATAGAGAACTGAACGTGCGAGTCTGCATCTACGGCGCCGGCGCGAGCGGAGGTCATTTCGCGGTCCGGCTCGCTCTGGCCGGTCATCAGGTTTCGGTCATCGCGCGCGGGTCGCATCTTGCGGCGATCCGCGAGAACGGCCTGCAACTGAAGACGGGTGAGGGGACGCTTTCCGGGAATGTCGCGGCAAGCGACACGCCGGCCGATTTCGGCGAACAGGATGTGGTGATCGTCGCCGCCAAGGCGACAGCCTTGCCCGGCATCGCGCCGCATATCGGCCCGCTCGTCGGCCGCGACACGCAGGTGGTCTTTCCGCAAAACGGCATGACGTGGTGGTATCCGATCGGACTGCCGGACACGCATCCAAAGCCGCCGGCGATTCCGGTCTTCGAATTGGCCAGGCCCTTTCTTGCCGCGATGCGCGGCGATCAGGTGATCGGTGGCATCATCTATTCCGCCAACGAGGTCGAATCGCCGGGCGTCATCAAGAACAATTCGCCGACGCATAACCGGCTGGAGATTGCGGCGATCGCCGCTTCTTCGCCGGCGCAAGTCGCCGCGCTGTCAAACTTGCGCGAGGCCTTGGAGGATTCCGGCATCCTGTCACCCGATCCGGGAGATATTCGCGCCGCGGTGTGGACCAAGCTCGTCAACAACATGAGCGGATCGGCCCTCGGCCTCGCCACCCGCAGCCCCTCCGACGGTGCGCGCAAGGACAAGGCAATGTCCGAAATCTACCGCCGCATCATGCGCGAGGGTCTTTCGATCGCCGCCGCGCATGGCTATCCGCTTGATATCGATCCAGACCGGATGCTCAAGCGGCTGCTCGATCACAAGGCATCGATCCTGCAGGATTACGAGCAGGGCCGGCCGATGGAGATCGCCGAGATCGTGCTGGCGCCGCTCGCCTTCGCGCGCAGCGCCGGTATCGCAACGCCAACACTCGACACGGTTGCGGCGATTGTGACGAAACTTGCCAAGGATAAAGGTCTCGTGGCCGCGGACCTTGAGGTCGCGCTGTAGAGCGCCCGCTGGGGTTAACCCGGCAGAATCTCCAGCACCTTCTCCGCCGGCCGGCACAGCCGCGCACCTTTCGGTGTTTCGACGATGGGCCGGTTGATCAGGATAGGATGCTTGAGCATGACGTCGATCAGTTCGTCGTCGCTCCATTTCGGATCGGCGAGCCCGAGTTCCGCATAGGGCGTGCCACGTTCGCGCAAAAGCTGGCGCGGCGTGATCTTCATCTTGCGCAGCAGGGCGACCAGCCGCGCGCGCGTCGGCGGGTTCTTCAGATATTCGATGACCACCGGCTCGATGCCGCGTTCGCGGATCAGCGCGAGCGTGTTGCGCGAGGTTCCACAGGCCGGGTTGTGGTAGATGGTGACGGTCACGCAAGTCCTCCGGATCGCCAGGTTCAGCACGCCCGGTTTAAAGCAATCAGGGTGCAACTCAGTAGCGGCTGGCGGCCCGCGGCAGAAGGATTTTCCATCCGGGAGCCCGTTGCGTCTCGCCCAGCATGCACTATTGTGCATGTCAAACAAGCCGGGTGACCATTTGTCCGAAACCCAGGAAAGACGCCGCGAGAAGGCCGCTCAGGAGCCGAGCAACGGCAGTTCTACGAGCATGGCCTTTACCGAGGAGGTCGGGCGTCTGGTGCGCCGTGGCCGGGCGCGGCGTGGCATCACCCGCCGGCAATTGGCCACGGATTCCGGCATCTCCGAGCGCTATCTCGCTCAGATCGAAGGCGGCTACGGCAACCCTTCGCTCACCGTCCTGAAGGCGGTTGCCGATGCGCTGGAAAGTCCGATCACCGAACTCCTGCCGCTCAACGAGCGTCACGAGCGGCTCAACCGCATCATCGACCTGTTGAACCGGCTTGCGCCATCGGAATGGCCCGCGCTCGAGGAACTGATCGAGCAACGCATCGTGCAGAGCGCGAAAGCCGAACGCGCGCACCGCATTGCGCTTGTCGGATTGCGCGGCGCGGGCAAGTCGACGCTCGGCAAAATCCTGGCGGAGTGGCTCGGCTATCCGTTCGTCGAACTCAACCGTGTGGTCGAACAGGAATACGGCGCCAACATTTCGATGCTGATCGAGATGTCCGGCGTCTCCACCTTCCGCCGCTATGAACGCGCGTCGCTTGAGAAGGTTATCGCGGATCACGACAAGGTGGTGATTGCGACAGCGGGCGGCATCGTATCGTCACCGGACACCTACGCATTGCTGCTGCGCCGCGCCCACACGGTGTGGGTCAAGGCAACGCCGCAGGAACATATGAGTCGCGTGATGGCGCAGGGCGATCTGCGTCCGATGTCCGAAAACCGGGAGGCGATGGCCGATCTCGTCGCAATCCTTGAGGCGCGCTCCCAGGATTATGCGCAGGCGGAGGCGCAACTCGATACATCGGGGCTTACGGTCGAGCAAAGCGCCGAAGGGGTTTTGCAACTGGTACAGGAGTGGATCAAGTGAGTGGGCTCGCCGATCAGGGCATGCTCGATTTGGGCCCGGAAAGCTTGGAATATCGCATGATCGGGCCGCGCCCGGATCAGGCGCCCACGCTTGTCATGCTGCATGAGGGCCTCGGCTGCGTCGGGATGTGGGGCGATTTTCCCGACAGGCTCGCGGCCGCCACGGGCTGCGGCGTGTTCGTCTATTCGCGCAAGGGGTATGGCAAGTCGTCGAAAGCCACCTTGCCGCGGCCGCTCCACTACATGCATGACGAGGCGCGGGAGTCGCTGCCGCGATTGCTGGACGCGATCGGCTTTCAGCGCGGCATCCTAGTCGGGCATAGCGATGGCGCTTCGATTGCCGCGATCTATGCCGGCAGCCACCAGGATCATCGCGTGCGCGGCCTTGTGCTGATCGCGCCGCATTTCATTTGCGAGGATGTGACCGCGGAATCGATCGCGCAGGCGCACGACGCTTACGACAACGGCGATTTGCGCGCCCGCCTGCAGAAATACCATGCGGATGTCGACAACGCGTTTCGCGGCTGGGCCGATGTCTGGCTCGGCAACGATTTCCGGCAATGGGATATTTCAGAAGAGCTCGCCTATATCCGCGTGCCGATCCTGATCGTGCAGGGCGAGGACGACCAATACGGTACCGTCCGGCAGATCGAGATCGCGCAGGAGGAGTGCTACTGCCCGGTCGATGTCGCGCTCTTGCCGGGCGTGAAGCACAATCCGGCGCGCGAGGCGCCCGAAGTGACGCTGCGGCATGTGTCGGATTTCGTGACCCGCATCCTTCAGGGCCATGAGGCGGCGGCGTCCGCCGCATAAGCCGGGTTAGCAGCGGTGGAAAAGGACCGGGTGGGGACGGTTCTCCCGGCGCGGCCCTGTTCGGAGCGGCACTAAGTTTCCGCTGGACTCGGGGTCGACATGCACTATAGTGCATGTCATTCAAAACAAGCCTCGAACCGGGGTCAAAGGGATGGCCGAAAACGCCCGAAAGCTCGCTAACGGCTTGACTCGTATCGGTTTTGAGACCGACCCGTCGCGCTACAAGCACTGGAAACTCTCCGTCGACGGCGACGTCGCTACGCTCGCCATGGACGTCGACGAAAATGGTGGGCTCTTTGAGGGCTACCAGCTCAAGCTGAATTCGTACGATCTCGGGGTCGACATCGAGCTTGCCGATGCGTTGCAGCGCCTGCGCTTCGAACATCCGGACGTGAAGGTGATCCTCCTGCGCTCCGGCAAGCCGCGCGTGTTCTGCGCCGGCGCCAATATCCGGATGCTCGCGGGATCGACCCACGCGGACAAGGTCAATTTCTGCAAGTTCACCAACGAGACCCGCAACGGTATCGAGGATTCCAGCGAGAATTCCGGCCAGAAGACGATCTGCGTCGTGACCGGCTCCTGTGCCGGCGGCGGCTACGAATTGGCGCTCGCGGCGGACCACATCATTCTCGTCGATGACGGCTCGTCGGCGGTTTCTCTCCCTGAATTGCCTTTGCTTGCAGTGCTTCCCGGCACCGGGGGGCTAACCCGCGTCACCGACAAGCGAAAAGTGCGCCGCGATCATGCGGACGTCTTCTGCACGACGGAAGAAGGCGTGAAGGGCAAGCGCGCGGTGGACTGGCGGCTCGTCGATGAAGTGGTGGCGGCGCCGAAGTTGGAGGAGATCGTCGGCAACAGAGCACGGGAATTTGCGGCCACGTCTGACAGACCGTCTGGCGTGAGCGGCATTGTTCTGACCCCCCTGAAGAAAACCTGGTCCGGCGACACCTGCGAGTACCAGTCTGTGACCGTCGCGATCGATCGCGCCGCCCGGATCGCCACCATCACGCTGCGCGGACCGGACCTGCCGCCGCCGGCCAGCACCGACGAGATGCAGAAACTCGGCGCCGACTTCTGGCCGCTGAGGCTTGCGCGCGAGCTGGACGACGCCATCCTCGACATTCGCACCAATGAGGGCGACATCGCCGTCATCGTCTTCAAGTCCGAAGGCGATCCGGCGCAGGTGCTGGCCTATGATGCCTTCCTTGCCGCGAACCAGTCGAACTGGCTGGCGCGCGAAATCCGGCATTACTGGAAGCGCGTGCTCAAGCGCGTCGATCTCACCTCGCGCTCGCTTGTCGCCATCATCGAGCCGGGCTCCTGCTTTGCCGGCACGCTCGCGGAAATCGCCTTCGCCTGCGACCGCTCCTACATGCTGATCGGCCAACTCAACGGCGGCAACCGTCCACCGGCCGCGATCGCGTTGAGCGAAGCCAATTTCGGCGCCTATCCGATGCCAAACGGCATCAGCCGTCTGGAGAGCCGCTTCCTCGACGACAGCGCCTCGCTCGATGCGGCGAAAGCAAAGGTCGGCGAGATGCTGGATGCCGAGGAGGCGGAGAAACTCGGTCTTGTCACCTTCGCCTATGACGACATCGATTGGGACGATGAAATCCGCATCTTCCTCGAAGAGCGCGCGAGTTTCTCGCCCGATGGACTGACCGGCCTCGAAGCCAATCTGCGTTTCGGCGGCCCCGAGACGATGGAATCGAAAATCTTTGCGCGCCTGACCGCCTGGCAGAACTGGATCTTCCAGCGCCCGAATGCGGTCGGTGAGGAGGGTGCGCTGCGCCGCTACGGCACCGGCCAGAAGGCGGTGTTCGATACGCGGCGCGTTTAGACAAGAGATCAGAGGAGCGTCCCATGAATATCATGAATGTCGATTACTCGACTCGCATCCCCAATAACGTGGGTCTCACCGAGGACGCGCGCGTTCTGAAAGCACTCGAGACGTGGCATCCGGGCTATCTCGACTGGTGGCAGGACATGGGGCCCGAGGGCTTCCAGCAATCGCTCGTGTATCTGCGCACTGCCGTGTCGGTCGATCCGAAGGGCTGGGCGAAGTTCGATTATGTGCGGATGCCGGAATATCGCTGGGGCGTGCTCCTTGCTCCGGCTGAAGAAGGCCGCAAGGTCAATTTCGGGCAGCATCTCGGCGAGCCCGCATGGCAGGAAGTACCGGGCGAACATCGCGCGCTGCTGCGACGCCTGATCGTGATCCAGGGTGACACCGAGCCGGCTTCTGTCGAACAGCAGCGGCATCTCGGCAAGACCGCACCCTCGCTCTATGACATGCGCAACCTGTTCCAGGTCAATGTCGAGGAAGGCCGTCACCTCTGGGCGATGGTCTATCTGCTGCACAAGTATTTCGGCCGCGACGGCCGCGAAGAAGCCGATGATTTGCTGCGCCGCCGCTCCGGCTCCGAAGAAGCGCCGCGCATGCTCGGCGCCTTCAACGAGGCGACGCCGGACTGGCTGTCCTTCTTCATGTTCACGTTCTTCACCGATCGCGACGGCAAGATGCAGCTTGAGAGCCTCGCGCAGTCCGGCTTCGATCCGCTGTCGCGTACCTGCCGCTTCATGCTGACCGAGGAAGCGCACCACATGTTCGTCGGCGAGACCGGCATCTCGCGCACCGTGCAGCGAACCTGCGAGGCGATGAAGGCGGCCGGTATCGAGGATCCGAACGAGATCGAAAAGGTCCGCAAGCTCGGCGTGATCGACCTACCGACGATCCAGAAGAAGCTCAACCTGCACTATTCGCTGTCGCTCGACCTGTTCGGCTCCGAAGTTTCGACCAATGCCGCGAACGCGTACAATTCCGGCATCAAGGGGCGCTATCAGGAGACCCGCATCCAGGACGATCACCGCCTGACCAACGACACCTATCCGGTGCTCAAGCTGGTGAACGGTGAAATCAAGCGCGTCGACGAGCCGGCGCTGACCGCGCTCAACATGCGCCTGCGCGACGATTACACCGCCGACTGTGCCAAGGGCGTCGATCGCTGGAACAAGGTGATCGAAAAGACCGGCGTGAATTTCCGCCTGGAATTGCCGCATGTCGCCTTCCACCGCCATGTCGGTGAGTTCAAGGATGTGCATGCGACGCCGACGGGCGTGATCCTGAGCGATGCCGAATGGCAGAAGCAGCGCGACCGCTATCTGCCGTCGAGGGCGGATGGCGATTTCATCGAGGCGCTGATGAAGCCGGTGACGGAGCCGGGCAAGTTCGCCGGCTGGATTTCGCCGCCCAAGGTCGGCATCGACAACAAGCCTGGCGACTTCGAATACGTGAAGATCGCGGCGTAGCGCTGCTTCTTATCCCTCCCCGCTTGCGGGGGAGGGTCGATCGACTGAGCGGAGCGAAGGAGATCGGGGTGGGGGCTTCGTCCGTATGCCCCCACCCGGCTCGCTGCGCTCGCCACCCTCCCCCGTAAACGGGGGAGGGAGAGAAGCGCCGTGCATTGCCAAAGAGCAAACCCATGGACGCAACCACCGCCACAGCCCCGCGCAAGCAGCATCTCATCGATCCCGAGATCTGCATTCGCTGCAACACCTGCGAAGAGACCTGTCCGGTCGATGCGATCACGCATGACGACAACAACTATGTCGTCGATCCGGACAAGTGCAATTTCTGCCTCGACTGCATCTCGCCGTGCCCGACCGGCTCGATCGACAATTGGCGGGTGGTGGCGCGATCCTATTCGATCGAAGAGCAGTTCGGCTGGGAGGAATTGCCGGCGCAGGAGGACATCGCGTCCGGCGAGGCGGAAGGCGAAGCCGATGACGATGAAGCGGCGAAGCTGATCGCCGAGGCGCATGCCGGCAGCGGCGGCAAGAGCGTGGCGCCGAAATCCGCGAGCAAGCCGACGATCAATCTCTACAATCGCAGCCGCCCGGCGATGGCGACCGTCACCGGCAATTTCCGGCTGACCGACGCCAATGCAGACAACGACGTGCGTCACATCATTCTGGATTTCGGCGATGTCTCGTTTCCAGTTCTGGAAGGCCAGAGCATCGGCATCATTCCGCCCGGCGCTGACGCAAGCGGCAAGCCGCATGTGATCCGGCTCTATTCGGTTGCGAGCTCCCGCGACGGCGAGCGGCCCAAGCACAACAATCTCGCGCTCACGGTGAAGCGCGAGCCGCACGGCGTGTGCTCGAACTATCTGTGCGATCTCAGGAAGGGCGACACCGTGCAGGTGACCGGGCCGTTCGGCGCGACCTTCCTGATGCCCGACGATCCGTCTGCGAACATCATCATGATCTGCACCGGCACCGGCTCCGCGCCGTTCCGTGGCTTCACCGAACGGCGGCGCCGCACCATGCGCGATGCGCCGGGGCGGATGATGATCTTCTTCGGTGCGCGACGCCCGGAGGAATTGCCGTATTTCGGTCCGCTACAGAAAGTGCCGGATGGCTTGTTGCGCAAGCACTTCGCCTATTCACGGGTGCCGGGCGAGCCGAAGACCTATGTGCAGGACCGGATGCGCGCGACCGCGGACGAAGTCTCGGTTTTTCTGAAGCATGAAAAAACGCACATCTACATCTGCGGGCTGAAGGGCATGGAGAGCGGCGTCGACGAGGCTCTGGCGGACATTTGCCGCGGCGTCGGCCTCGACTGGACGGCGCTTCGGTCCGACCTGCGCGCGCAGGGCCGCTATCACGTCGAGACGTATTGATTGATGTCATTCCGGGGCGCGTGCGCAGCACGCGAACCCGGTCACCTCCCCGCAAGGGGGAGGTGACCGGGTGGCCTGGCATGCTACGCTCACCGCTGAACGACATGGCGCCAAGCCATGCGCCGGCCCGAGAAGCCGGGATCGCGAGGAAAACCAGGGAACACATACATGATGATCCGCTTCGTTCGACGTGCGTCGCTTGCAGCCGCGTTGGCGCTATCTGTGTTTGCCGCATCTTCATTTGCAACGCCGTCTTTCGCTCAGGAATGGCCCACTAGACCGATCATGGCAGTGGTTCCTCTCGGCGCCGGCAGCGCGAGCGACATCATCGCGCGCGTCGTCATGGATCAGTTGAGCAAGCAGCTCGGCCAGACAATCGTCGTGGAAAACCGTCCGGGCGCGGGCGGCACCATCGGTGCCAACGCCGTCGCAAAATCGGCCCCCGACGGATACACACTCCTGATTTATGGTGCGCTCAATACTGCGCATGCCCTGCATTCCAGGCTGCCCTACGACACCTTCAAGGATTTCATCCCGGTGACGTCGCTCGGCCAACAGCCGCTGGTGGTCGTGACCTCGCCCGGCAAGGGCTACAAGTCCCTCAAGGACATGATCGCTGCGGCGAAGGCGAAGCCCGGCTCGCTGAACTATTCGTCTGTCGGTGTCGGCTCCGCGTCGCATTTCGGAGCCGAGCGCCTGCGCACCGCTGCCGGATTCGACGCGCAGATGGTTCCGTTCAAGGGCGCGGCCGACGCGGTGATGGATGTGGTCGCGGACCGCTCCGATTTCAGCGTGCAACTGACAGCGACGACGCTGCCGCTGATCAAGGACGGCAAGCTCGTGCCGCTCGCGGTCTCGGCGCACAAGCGCATTCCGTCATTGCCGGATACGCCGACCACGATCGAGCTCGGGCTGCCGCCGGAATCGGTCTATCCGTTCTACACGGGTGTCTATGTGCCGGCGAATACGCCGCCGGCGGTTGTCGACCGGCTGCACAAGGAAATTGCCAAGGCGATCGAGGCACCGGCCGTACAGGCGCGCTTTGCGACGCTCGGCGTGCAGCCGATGCCCGGCAGTCAGGCTGAATTTGCAAAGTTCTTCCACGACGACGTGAATGCAACCATCGGGCTGGCCAAGGCCGCGAAGATCCAGCCGCAATGATCGGTGACTGACGCGCCATAAAAAATGGCCGGGCGTTGGCCCGGCCATTTTGATTTTGCCTGAAGGCGCGGATTATTCCGCGGCGGCACGCGCCGGCGCGGAATGCGCCGTGATGAAATAATCCATCGCCGCCTGCACGCCGCCCTTCTTGTGCGGCACGCCCGCAAGCGACAGCGCCATTTCGGTCGCGGCCAGCGCGCCGATGATGGTGGCGTCGTTGGTGTCGCCGAGATGGCCGATGCGGAAATACTTGCCGGCGAAGGGGCCGAAGCTCGCGCCATAGGAGATGTTGAAGGTCTCGAGCGCGAGCGCGCGGAACGCATCGGCGTCATGGCCTTCCGGCAGGAAGATCGCGGTCACCGTCGACGAATAATATTTCGGATCGCGGCACAGCATTTCGAGGCCCCAATGCTTGACCGCGCGGCGCACGGCTTCGCCAAGCCGGTCGTGGCGGGCGAACACATTGTCGAGGCCTTCCTCGTGCAGCATCTCGATGCCTTCGACGAGGCCGCCGAGCATCAGCGTCGCCGGCGTATAGGGGAAGAAGCCGACCTTGTTCATGTTCAGCATGTCGTCCCAGGCGAAGAACGACTTCGGCAGCTTCGAAGTCTTGCTCGCGGCGATCGACTTCTCGCTGAGCGCATTGAAGGACATGCCGGGCGGCAGCATCAGTCCCTTCTGGGCGCCGCCGACCGCGACGTCCACGCCCCATTCGTCATGCCGGTAATCGGTCGAGGCCAGCGAGGAGATGGTGTCGACCATGTAGAGCGCCGGATGGCCCGCGGCGTCGATGGCCTTGCGGATCGCGGCGATGTCGCTCGCGCAGCCGGTCGAGGTCTCGTTATGCAGAACGCAGACCGCCTTGATCTCGTGGGCCTTGTCTTCGCGCAGCCGGGCTTCGATGGCGGCGGGGTCGGCGCCCGAGCGCCAGTCGCCCGGAATGAATTCCGGCTTGAGGCCGAGCCGCTCGGCCATCTTCTTCCACAAGGTCGCGAACTGGCCGGTTTCCACCATCAGGACCTTGTCGCCGGGCGACAGCGTGTTGGTGAGGGCCGCTTCCCAGGCGCCGGTGCCGGTCGCGGTGAAGATGATGACCGGGTTCGTGGTCTTGAAGATCGTCTTGATCCCCTCCAGCGCCTTCTTGGCCATCTTCGAAAATTCCGGGCCGCGGTGGTCGATCACCGGACGGTCGATCGCGCGCAGGATGCGATCGGGGACCGGGGTCGGTCCGGGAATCTGCAGGAAATGGCGCCCGGCGGCGCGTGAGGAATTCTGGGCCATTACTGGAAAGCTCCTGAAATCAATGGCTTACGACAAGCCGAAACAGCCGCCTGGAGCGCGCTGAACTTGCCGGGATGAACACCGAATGCCACAGTCCGGTCAAGCCCAAACGCCGCATGAAGCGATAGGGAAGCCGTATCGACCCCCCGCGGCCGGGCGAGGCGCGGGCGTCCTGGAGGACATGCGAATTGCCTGACACGTTGCGGCCGGGGCTGGAACGGCGGCTGAAATCCGAAATCCGCGGCGACGTCCGCTTCGACCGCTTCACCCGCGGCCGCTATGCCACCGACGCCTCCCATTACCAGATCATGCCGCTGGGCGTGGTCGCGCCGCGCAGCATGGAGGAGGCGGCCCGCGCCATCGCCATTTCCCGGGAGGAGGGTGTCCCGGTGCTGCCCCGCGGCGGCGGCACCTCGCAATGCGGGCAGACGGTGAATGCCGCGCTCGTCGTCGATTGCTCGAAATATCTCAACCGCATCCTCGACCTCGACATCGAGAACAGGCGCTGCGTGGTCGAGCCCGGCATCGTGCTGGACGATCTCAACCGCGCGCTCAAACCGCACGGCCTGTGGTTTCCGGTCGATATCTCCACCGCCTCGCGCGCCACCATCGGCGGCATGACCGGCAACAATTCCTGCGGCGCGCGTTCGCTGCGCTATGGCAATACGCGCGAGAATGTCATCTCGGTCGATGCGATCCTCGCGGATGGGCAGGCTGCGCATTTCGGGCCGGCCGCGCCGACGCTCGCGGAATTTCCGCCGTCCTCTCCGGTGCGCCGCCTCGCGTCCGATCTCCTTGCGCTCGGCGCCCGCGAGGCCGGCGAGATCGTGGCGCGCTTTCCCAAGGTCCAGCGCCGGGTCGGTGGCTACAACATCGATGCGTTCCTGCCCGGCCGCAACGACCTCAACCTCGCGCATATCCTGATCGGGTCGGAAGGCACGCTCGGCTTCACCACGCAGGTCGAACTGAAGCTCGCGCCGCTGCTCGGACGCCGCGCGGTCGGCGCCTGTCATTTCGGCCGCTTCTACGATGCGATGGATGCGGCCCAGCATATCGTGCGACTGAAGCCGATCGGCGTCGAGCTGATCGATCGCACCATGCTCGAACTGGCCGGCGAGATCGCGATCTTCCGTCCGACACTGCAGCAATTCGTGCGCGGCGCGCCGGACGCCATTCTCCTGGTCGAGTTCGGCGAGGAGGACCAGGACGAAAACCTTCGCCGCCTCAAGCAACTCCATGAACTGATGGGCGACCTCGGCTATGCCTGGGACAACGCGGGCACCAAGCAGGGCGGCGTGGTCGATATCCTCGATACAACGCTGCAGGCGGCGATCACCGAGGTGCGAACCTCGGGCCTCAACATCATGATGTCGATGAAGGACGAGGGTAAGCCGGTTTCCTTTGTCGAGGATTGCGCGGTGCCGCTCGAACATCTGGCGGAATACACATCGCGGCTCACCGCCGTTTTCGAGAAACACGGCACGCGCGGCACCTGGTACGCGCATGCGGGAGCCGGCTGCCTGCATGTGCGCCCGGTTCTGAACCTGCGGCTCGAGAAGGACGTCAAGGCGATGCGCGCGATCGCCGAAGACGCCTTCGCGATGGTGCGCGAATACAAGGGCTCGCATTCCGGCGAGCATGGCGACGGCATCGTGCGGTCCGAGTTTCACGAATTCATGTTCGGCGAGCGTTTGGTGCGCGCGTTCGAAGAGGTGAAAGCGCGTTTTGATCCGAACGGTTTGTTCAATCCCGGAAAGATCGTGCATGCGCCAAAATTCGACGATCGCAGCAACTTCCGCTTCAAGCCCGGCTATCGCGGCGAGGACATCGCGACGAAACTCGACTGGTCGGCCTGGCCGGGCGCAGGCGGCGGTTTCCAGGGCGCGGTCGAGATGTGCAACAACAACGGCGCCTGCCGGAAGACCGAAGGCGGCGTGATGTGCCCGAGCTATCGCGTCACCCGTGACGAGCGCGACGTGACGCGCGGACGCGCCAATTCGCTGCGGCTTGCCGTGACCGGGCAGCTCGGCCCGGATGCGCTGACATCCGACGAGATGATGGAGACGATGAAACTGTGCGTCTCCTGCAAGGCGTGCCGCCGCGAATGTCCGACCGGCGTCGATATGGCGCGCATGAAGATCGAGGTGCTGGCGGCGCGCGCCGCGCGCTTCGGCTATTCGCTGCGCGACCGGCTGATCGGCTGGCTGCCGCGCTACGCGCCTTACGCGGCGAAATGGCCGTGGCTGATGAATGCGCGCAATGTGTTGCCCGGCGCGGCGTGGCTGTCGGAACAGATCGCCGGATTGTCCGCACGGCGGAGTCTGCCGAAGTGGCGGCGGGATGTGTTTGAGGATGCGGTTGCAAGTGAGCTTCTGTCCTCGCCTCTTGCTCCGACGGACTCCCTCCCCCCTTGCGGGGGAGGGTTGGGGAGGGGGGTAGCCACAAGCGCCGATGCTTCGAATTTACCCCCCTCCCGCTCGCCTTTGGCGAGCGACCTCCCCCGCAAGGGGGGAGGTGAGGACGGAGCAAGCGGCGATTCCGGCAAGCACGTCGTTCTGTTCGCCGACACCTTCAACCGCTATTTCGAGCGCGAGAATCTCGATGACGCGATCGCCGTGCTGCGCGCGGCTGGCTACGCGGTGCACATCGCGACGCCTTCGGATGGTGCGAAGCGCCCGCTCTGTTGCGGACGCACTTTTCTCTCGGTCGGTGCTGTCGATGAGGCGCGCAAGGAGGCTGAGCGCACGCTGAAAGCGCTGCAGCCCTTTGTCGATGCCGGCATTCCGGTGGTCGGTCTCGAGCCGAGCTGCATCCTGTCTTTCCGCGACGAAATTCCGGCGCTGGTGAAAACCGGCGCTGCAAACCGACTCTCGACGCTTGCGCTCACCTTCGAGGAATTTCTCGCGCGCGAGCACAAGGCGGGCCGCCTGGAGCTCAAGCTGAAACCTTCACCTGAGCGAGCGCTGGTGCATGGCCATTGCCATCAGAAATCGTTCGAAGCGTTCGGTCCGGTGCAGACCGTGCTCAAGCTCGTTCCCGAATTGCAGGTCGAAACCATCGAATCGAGCTGCTGCGGAATGGCCGGCGCGTTCGGCTATGGCGCGGACACCATCGATGTTTCGCTCGCGATGGGCGAGCTGTCGCTGCTACCCGCTGTCCGCAAGGCGCCCGGTGACGCGATCATCGTCGCTGACGGCACCTCATGCCGGCATCAGATCCACGACGGGACGGGGCGCGAGGCGGTGCATGTCGCGCGCGTTTTGGCGCGCGCGCTCGATGCGCCGCAAGCGTCAACCTGACGGTTCTTATTTCCGCCGCATCGCCTCGGCCAGGGCGGCGGCGAGTGCCCCTTGCGGAGCCGCCCGTTCGGGCGCGCGCGCATTGCCGCCGCCGCCGAACGAACGGGCGCCGCTGAACTTGCCCTTGCCTTCGTTGGCGTTACTTGCGCCGGTGCGCTGCGCTTGCGCCGCGCCGTCCTTGCGCATGGTGAGGCTGATGCGCTTGCGCTTCACGTCGACTTCGAGGACGCGCACCTTCACTACGTCGCCCGCCTTCACGACTTCATGCGGGTCCTTCACGAAACGGTCGGCCAGCTGCGAGACGTGGACAAGCCCGTCCTGATGGACGCCGATATCGACGAAGGCGCCAAAGGCGGCGACATTGGTCACGGTACCTTCCAGCAGCATGCCGGGCTTCAGATCGGTGATTTCCTCGACGCCGTCGGTGAAGGTGGCGGTCTTGAAGCTCGGACGCGGATCGCGGCCGGGCTTTTCCAGTTCCGCGAGGATGTCGCGCACCGTCGGCAGGCCGAAGCGTTCATCGACGAAGACGCGCGGATCGAGCGCCTTCAGCGTGGCGCTGTCGCCCATCAGCGCGCGTACATCGCGGCCGCAGGCGGCAACGATCTTCTTGGCGACGCCATAGGCTTCCGGATGCACCGACGACGCATCGAGCGGCTCGTCGCCGTTCGGGATGCGCAGGAATCCGGCGCAGAGTTCGAAGGTGCGCGGTCCAAGCCGCGACACTTCCAGCAATTGCTTGCGGTTCCGGAAGGCGCCGACCTGGTTGCGATGCGCGACGATCATTTCGGCGAGCGAGGTGCCGAGGCCGGACACCCGCGCCAGGAGAGATGCCGACGCGGTGTTGAGATCGACGCCGACCGCGTTCACCGCGTCTTCCACCACAGCGTCGAGCGCGCGCGCGAGGCGATATTGATCGACGTCGTGCTGATACTGGCCGACACCGATCGATTTCGGCTCGATCTTGACCAGTTCCGCCAGCGGATCCTGCAGGCGGCGCGCGATCGACACCGCGCCGCGCAGCGACACGTCGAGATCCGGGAATTCGGCGGCGGCCGCCGCCGAGGCTGAATAGACCGACGCGCCGGCTTCGCTCACCACGACCTTGATCGGCTTCGGCGCCGGCATGTCGGCGAGGAGATCGGCGACCAGCTTGTCGGTCTCGCGGCTCGCCGTGCCGTTGCCGATGGCGATCAGCTCGACCTTGTGGCGCACGATCAGGCGTCCGAGTTCGGCCTGCGCGCCACGGACATCGTTCTTCGGCTGGAACGGATAGATCGTGGTGGTTTCGAGCAGCTTGCCGGTATTGTCGACGACGGCGACTTTCACGCCGGTTCGAATGCCGGGATCGAGGCCAATCGTCGTGCGCGAACCGGCGGGCGCCGCGAGCAGGAGATCCTTGAGATTGCGGGCGAAGACCGCAATCGCCTCTTCTTCGGCGCGCTCGCGCAGTTCCGTCATCAGATCGATCGACAGATTGAGCGAGAGCTTCACGCGCCAGGTCCAGCGCGCGACATCCATCAGCCATTTGTCGGCGGCGCCGGCCTCCGGACGGATCGCATAGGCGTCGGCGATCATCTGCTCGACCGGCTTCACCTGTGCGGTGCTGTCGGCATCGACTTCGATATCGACGGTCAGGATGTCCTCGTTGCGGCCGCGCAGCATCGCGAGCGCCCGATGGCTCGGTGTCGTCGCCCAGCGTTCGGCATGGTCGAAATAGTCGGAGAACTTGGCGCCGGCCTCCTGCTTGCCGTCGACGACCCTCGCATGCACGAAGGCCTTGTCCTTGAGATAGGTGCGAAGACGGCCGACGAGATCGGCGTTCTCGGCAAAGGTCTCGACCAGGATGTCGCGTGCGCCGTCGAGCGCGGTCTTGGTGTCCGGCACGTCGTCGGTGATGAATTGTGCGGCGAGTTCGAGCGGCACCACGCTACGATCGGACAGAATGGTCTCGGCGAGGGGACCGAGGCCGCGTTCGCGCGCGATCTCGGCGCGGGTGCGGCGCTTCGGCTTGAAGGGCAGATAGAGATCTTCCAGCTCGGCCTTGGTTGTGACCGCGTTGATTTTCCCTTCGAGCTCCTCGGTGAGCTTGCCCTGCGAACGAATCGATTCGAGCACGGTCTCGCGCCGCGATTCGAGATCGCGCAGATAGGCAAGGCGCTCCTCGAGCTGGCGGAGCTGCGTGTCGTCGAGGCCGCCGGTGACCTCCTTGCGATACCGCGCGATGAAGGGAACCGTCGCGCCTTCGTCGAGAAGTCCGATCGCGGCGGCAACCTGCGGCGGCTTTGCAGCAATCTCGTCGGCAATGGTGCGCGCAATACGCGAAAGGTCGGCAGCCATCAGCACCCTCAATCGATTCGGGGCGGCGACCATATGCGCGTCGTCCGTCCCTGCCAACGGGCCGAAAGTTCGATGCCAACAGAATTTGCGAGGTCGATGCGAGGCGCGTCACTGCATCCGCGGTGTAGGTTTTGCGCGCTCTCACGAACGCGGGAGCGGGCGCATCGGCGCTGTCTCGGAAATGCCGGCTCTGCAGTCTCATTGAAGCTGGCGCGCGTGTTGAGCGAGGTTGCTCGGGCTGCGGGACCGGTGACATGCCCGCATATGCGGATGCCTGTGCGGGTGACTAATCCTGCCCGTAGGCCACCGTCGACAAGAGCGCGATCTCCGCGCGGCGGGAATCGAGCCGCGTATGCTGCACGACGATCGGCACGTCGGATTCGAACACCGAGGCATAGTCCGTATCGAGCGGAATGGGTTCGGGGTCCTTCAGGTCATTGAAGCGAAGATGCAGCGTGCGGCGCGCGGGGACCGTGATCCTGTAGGTGACGGGATCGCGGTTTGCGAAGAAGACAGTGAGCTTGATGTTGGCCGCGCGGTCGCCCGCATTCAGGATGCATGCGGTTTCGTGCGAGAGCAGGGCGCGGTCCTGCGACACGCTGCCGGAGGGAATGTATCCTTCGGGAATGGCCCATCGCGTCCGGCCTATCGGCAGCATGTTCGCCATCGTTCGTCCGTCAGTTGCTTCCGTCAGTTGCTATTGTGAGGATGCGCGCCGCGACGACAGCATCATCGGCCGCGGCGGTGAAACACTGGCCGCTCCCGCAGCATCGAGTGTCGGCGCCCCGGTGAGCACGGACAGGAATCGGCCAGGCCAGGTGTCGATGTCATTCTTCGAAATGATGTCATAGAGCGCATTGTGCCGTGCGCGCCGCTCATCGAGCGGCATCGTCAGCGCGCGGTGGATCGCACTCGCGACGGCTTCGGTATCGTACGGATTGACCAGCAAGGCCGGCTTGCATTCCATCGCGGCGCCGGCAAAGCGCGACAGGATCAGCACGCCCGGATCTTCGGCGTCCTGCGCGGCGACATATTCCTTCGCGACGAGATTCATGCCGTCGCGGAGCGGCGTGACGAGGGCCGCGCGCGCCGCGCGATACAGCCCGGCGAGCGCGGTGCGGGTATGCGCGCGATTGACGTAACGGATCGGTGTCCAGGAGGCTTCGCCATATTGGCCGTTTACCCGACCGACGGTGGACGTCACGCTGTTTTCCATCTGCATGTATTCGGGAATCTCGGATCGGCTCTTCGGCGTGATCTGCAGATAGGTGACGTTGTCGCGCCATTCGGGGTAGGTGGCGAGAAAACGCTCGAAGGCGTCCAGCCGGTTCTGAATGCCTTTGGAATAATCGAGGCGATCGACGCCGATGATCATCGCACGGCCGGAGAGCGACGACAGCACGCCGCCGACGAACGAGGACTTGATCGCCCGGCGCGCCATCTTGTTGAAGCTTTCGGTTTCGACGCCGACCGGGAAATGGCTAACGCGGACGATGCGATCCCCGGTGTCGTAGCCATTCCTGCGATCGCCGGGATACCGCAACTCGCTCTCGATGTAGCGCGCGAAGTTGGCTGCATCCGTTTCGGTCTGGAAGCCGCACAGATCGTAGTGGCACAGCGCCGAGATGACGCGCTCGTGGTGAGGCAGTCCGGTGATGATCTCGACCGGCGGAAACGGCGTGTGCAGGAAGAATCCGATCCGGTTGCGGTGGCCGCGCTCGCGCAGCGCCTTCGCCAGCAGCAGGAAGTGATAATCATGGACCCAGACGACGTCGTCGGGTTTCAGCAATTCGTCGAGTTCGTCGGCAAAGTGTTCGTTGATCTGCGTATAGCCGGACAGGTCCTGGCGGGAAAATTCGGCGAGGTCGAGCCGGTAATGCAGGATCGGCCACAACACGCGATTGGCGAAGCCGTAATAGAATTCGTTGTAGGCTTCTCTCGGCAGGTCGGTGAGCACGAACGACACCGGATCGCCTTCGGTCGTGCGGGTGGCCAGCACGCCGGTCGACAGCCGTCCGCTCCACCCAAACCAGATGCCCGGATTGCGCTTGAGCGCGGCCATCACCGCGACCTCAAGTCCACCGGCCCGGGTGACGGATTTCGGCGCCGATACGCGGTTGGATACGACGACTAGCCGCGCCAATAGCGGTCCTCCCAGCTTCGCGACAGACGCATCGCGGTCAGGACCAGGCCCGCCATCGAATAGGTCTGCGGAAAATTGCCCCAGAGCTGTCCGTTCTGCATGTGGATGTGCTCCGCCAGAAGCCCGTATCGATTGCTGTATTTCAAAGCGTCGACGAAGAGATCGCGGGCCTCTTCCTTGCGTCCGAGCGACCACCACGCGTCGATCAACCAGAAACGGCAGATCAGAAATTCGCCTTCGGGCACGCCGAAATCGTCCGGGCTGGCATAGCGCATAACATGATTGCCGCGCAGAAGTTCCCGTTCCATCGCGGCAACGGTCGAGACGAAGCGCGGATCGTCCGCTTCGACCGCTCCGAGTTCGTGCAGCAGCAGCACGCTGGCATCGAGATCCTCGGACCCGAAGGCCGCGGTGAAAGCGCCGCGCTTGCTGTTCCAGGCACCCTCGATCATGGCTGCATGCAGACGGTCGGCGACGCCGTTCCAGTATTCGGCCCTGTCGAGAAACCCAAGCCGCTGTGCAATCGCGGCGAGACGATTGCAGCCGGCCCAGCACATCGCGACCGAATGCGTATGGATGCGCTGGCGTCCGCGATATTCCCAGATGCCGGCATCGGGCGTGAGTGCGAGCCGCTCGGCCTTGCGGCCCAGGACCTCCAGCAGCTTGAACAAGGCTTCGTCGCCCATCTGCGGCAGCCGGCGATCGAAGAACATCGGCATCGCTGCGAGGATGACGCTGCCATAGGTGTCGTGCTGCGCCTGTTCCGCGGCGGCATTGCCGATGCGGACCGGGCCGTCGCCCCGATAGCCCTTGAGATTTTCCGCGACGCGCTCGTCCATGGGATCGCTCGAGACAATCGAATAGACCGGTCGGATCATCTCCGCCTCTTCGGAGACGAGGTTGAGAATAAAGAAGATGAAGTCTTCCATCGTGCGCGTGGAGCCGATGCGGTTCAGCGCCTTCACCACGAAATAGGCGTCGCGCAGCCAGCAGAACCGGTAATCCCAATTGCGCTGTGAGTGCGGCGATTCCGGAATCGAGGTGGTATGCGCCGCGATGATGCCGCCGGTCTCCTCGAAGTTCGACAGCTTCAGCGTAATGGCAGCGCGGATGATCGCGTCCTGCCAGTCGTAGGACAGATTGAGCCGCCGCACCCATTCCAGCCAGTAATCGCGCGTCCGGTCGAGGAAGTCCCGGCAGGTCGGACCAAGCGCCGCCGGAAACGGCTCATCGGCGCCGAACACCATGTAGATCGGCCGCGTCAGGACGAAGGTCGATTCGCGCTCGATATAGGAGAGCGGCGCGTCCGTGGTCAGGCGCAACTGCATCTCGCCGCCCCAATAGCGGATGTGATTGCTGCCGAGCGCGTGATTCTGCACCGGGATCCCGTAATTGTAGGTCGGGCGAAACCGGATGGTGATGCGCGGCAGCCCGGCGGTCGGTTCGATGATCCGGATCAGCTGGGGAGCGCGGTAGATGCGATCGAGATTCTGGAAGCGCGGCGCGAAATCGGTGACGCGAATGCTGCCGCCCGATTCATCGGTGATCTCCGTCACCACGATCGGCGTATTGCGCAGATATTGCGAGTTGAAGTCCTTCGCGCCTTCGAGCGCGACTTCGGTGAATCCCTTTTCCTCGTCGCCCGCGAGCAATCGGGAGAAGACCGGGTTGCTGTCGAAACGGGGAAAGCACCACCAGGTGATGCGCGAGGAGGGCTCCAGCAACGCCGCCGTGCGCCCGTTGCCGATGATCGCGAGATCGAGTCCGTAATCCTTCGGCGGCTGCATTGTCATATGGCCTTGCAAAGATCCCTCAGCCAGCGCCGCACATCCTGCGGCCCGTCGAAATTGAATTCCGCGCCCGGCACGATGCCGCTGACCGAGAAGCCGGTTCCGCCGAAATCCGGCAGAACCGCGAAAGCGGCGGCGTCGGTGACATCGTCGCCGATGAAAATCGGCTTCCGCCCGGTGAATGGCGGCACGCTCATCATTTCCCGCAGGCCCGTACCCTTGTCGTAGCCGCCGGGTTTGATCTCGATGACGAGCTTGCCCGGCAGGACTTCAAGCGACTCGCAGCGCTCGTTCTTGCAGATCGCCGAGACGGACTTGAGAATTTCGCCGCCGAGTTCCGGTGCGAGCCGGTAGTGAATGGCGAGCGAATAACCCTTGTCTTCGACGATGACGCCCTCGCCGATGCGGCGGATGCGCGAGAATTCGGCGCGCAAGTCGTCGTCGAGCGTGGCGAGCTGGCTGCGCTTCGTCGGGCTGTCGGGCGCGTAGCGAATTTCGGCCCCGTGCCCGCCCACTGCGGCCAGCCGCAGCGGATGGAAGAGCCGGTCCATCTCCGCGACCGGGCGGCCGCTGATGAATGCGATGGCGCCGCCGAATTTCCGATGCAGGCCTTCGAGCGTTTGCCGCAAGGCGTCCGATACCGTCACCGCGAGAGGCGTCGGCGCGATGTCGAGGAGCGTGCCGTCGATGTCGAGGAAGATCGCGTTGGAGCGGTGATCGGCGGCGCTGAGGGGAGGGGCCAATCGCGACGCCTCCCATGGAGCGTCGGAGTCGGAGGTGGCGGCTGTTTCGGGAGCGATGGTTTTTACGAGGCTATCGGGCATGTCGGGTGACGCTGACGGTCCTTTCTCCCCTCGTATCCACCCGCGGGAGCGGGCGGTATTATGGCGCGCGCGCAGGGTGGCGAAGCGTGATTTTTCTCGCAAAACGGAGCTGGCGGGGCGGAAGTCCCGTCCTGGGCCGGTTTTGCTTGATTGCAAGACGAAATCCCCCTCCTGCGCGGCTCGCGCGGCACCGGTGCCAACTGCGGATTGCTTACATTGCAACGCAATACCGGCTGCAAAAGTTCCATCGCTCGGGGCGTGACGTCTTGACCCAAACGGTAAAAACCGACGAATTAACCGCCGCGTTAATTTGGCTTTCCCGTCATGGCGCCGCTCCTGCGCGTTCACTCGATCGAGTGGTTCGAACGTCCCGTCGCGTTCAAGATCCCGTTCCGGTTCGGAGCGGTGACCGTCACATCCGCCCCCCAGCTCTTCCTGTTTGCCGACATCGAAACGGAAGGCGAAGGCCGCAGCCTCGGCGTGACCGCCGAGCTGATGGTGCCGAAATGGTTCAACAAGGATCCGGCGCTCACGCCCGATCAGACCGTCGAACAATTGCGGCGGGCGCTGGCGATCGCCCGTGAGGTCTATCTCGGCCACCGGCAATTCGACACGGCATTCGGGCTGCATGCCGCCTGCCACGGCGAAGTGCTGGCGCAATGCGCGCGGGAAGGCATTCCGGGCCTCGCCGCAGCCTTCGGCCCGGCCGAGATCGACAAGGCGATCCTCGACGCCTTGTTGCGTGCGCATCGGCGCGACGTCTTCAGCGGGCTTGCGGACAACATCGCGGGGCTCGATGCCCGGCTCACGCCTGATATCGACGATGCAGCGATCGCGGCCTATCTCCGGTCCCGCAAACCATTGTCGTCCATCATGGTGCGCCACACGGTCGGGATGGTCGATCCGGTCGAGCAGCTTCCCGACATTCACCGGCGCACCGGTTGCCGCTATTTCAAGCTCAAGCTATCCGGCGATGTCGCTGCCGATATTGAGCGCCTTGGCGCGATCGCGCGCACGCTCGATGCCGAAGCCATCGATTATCGCGTGACCCTCGATGCCAACGAGCAATATGGCAGCCCGGAGGCGCTGAGCGCGCTCGGCGACAACCTGTTGCGCCAGCCGCGTTTCGGCAATTTCCTGCAACGGCTGCTCTATGTGGAGCAACCATTCCCGCGCGATCTGACCTTCGGTACGCCGCTCAATGCATTCGGCAAGAGCTTCGCCGTGATCGTGGATGAGGCGGAGAGCGAATACGACACCTTCCCGAAGGCCATCGCGCTCGGCTATCGCGGCATCTCGTCCAAGGCCTGCAAGGGCCTCTACAAGTCGCTGATCAACGGCGCCCGCGCCGCGCTGTGGTCCGGCAATGGCGAGGCACATGCGTTTCTCGCGGGCGAAGACCTCACCTGCCAGGCCGGCCTCGCCGTGCAGCAGGACACGGCGCTCCTTGCCTTTCACGGCGTCGCGCATTCGGAGCGCAACGGACATCATTTCGTCGGCGGCTTTCCATCGACGCCGGACAATGAGGTTCGCGCCTTTCTCGAGGCGCACCCCGACCTCTACGAGGAGCGGGACGGCGAGGTCCGGCTGGCGATCCGCAGGGGGGCTCTTGCGATCGGTTCGCTGGCGAAGCCGGGCTTTGCGTCCGGGGTCGATCCGCAGGTCGTCCGGATACAGGCTTGAGCCAGAAACCCGCCAAAGCCTCATAATTCGCCTGCAAAATGGCTCT
>NZ_DATMRX010000319.1:0-6421 GCF_035565855.1 Pseudorhodoplanes sp. | reverse complement strand
GACTGTTACGGCATCCTTCCCTCGAGACGAGGTCGTATCGCTTTGGCAGGAACGGAAGGCCGCGTTCCTTCAATCCATTCACACCAGCCCCGAGCGGTTCAAGCCCGACTCCATCCACCGCCACAGATACCGCACACGACGCCGCGCACGCTCATTCGACTCGATCCGCTTTGGCGCGAAGCGCGCGTTCGACGTCATGGCCGCGAGCGCGGCGCTTTTGTTCTTCGCGCCGCTCTTGCTCGGCATCGCAGTGGCGATCAAATGCAACTCGCCTGGGCCGGTGCTGTTCAGCCAGCCGCGTTACGGCTACCGCAACCGCCGCTTCCGCATCTACAAATTCCGCACGATGTATTCGCACCTGAGCGATCGGTCGGGAACGCAACAGACGACGAAGGACGATGCGCGCGTCACGCGCGTCGGCCGGTTCCTGCGCAGCACGAGCCTCGACGAATTGCCGCAGCTCATCAATGTCGTCAGGGGCGACATGTCGCTCGTCGGCCCCAGGCCCCACGTCCCCGGCATGCTGTCGGCCGGCGTTCTCTATGAGGACCTGGTGCCGTATTACTTCCACCGCCACATCGTGCGCCCCGGCATCACCGGGCTGGCGCAAGTCCACGGCTGCCGCGGCAGCACCCGGCAGGCCGGCGAGGCCATCGCCCGCGTCGATTACGACCTCGAATACATCGAAACCTGGTCGCTCTGGCTCGATATCAAGATTATGTTAAGGACGTTGCGACAAGAGTTTCTGTCCGGCACCGGCACCTGACGCCCTTTCCAACGCCGCGCGGCCGCAGCTCAAGGGCCATCGTGCGCATCGTCGTCAACGACCATCTCGGCCACGCTCCGCAAGTGCAGTTGAGCCGTGCGCTCGCAAGCCGCGGACACGACGTGCTGCACCTCTATTCCAGCGACGCGCAGTCGCCCAAAGCCGATCTGCGCCGTCGTCCGGAGGACCCGCCGAATCTGGCCGTGGAAGGCTTGAGCCTCGGCGCGCGCCCTTCGGCTTCGTTCTTCGGCCAGCGTTTCCAGGAGGCGCGCTTCAGCCGGATCGTCGCCAGGAGGGTTCTGGAGTTCCGCCCGGATATCGCGATCGCGTGCAACAATCCGCTCGACGTGCAGCGCGGCGTACAAACGGCCTGCCAGCGCGCCGGAATTCCGTTCGTGTCCTGGCTGCAAGACTTCCAGTCGGTGCTGCTGGATCAGTCGATCGAGGGCCGCTCCGCGCTCCTCAATATCGCCGCGGGCAGCTATTACCACGCGCTGGAGCAGCGTCTCCTGCAACGCAGCGACGCGGTCATTCCCATCGCGGACGACCTGTTGGCCATTCTCGCGGAAAGCTGGAACGTCTACGACCGGCAATGCATGGTGGTGCGAAACTGGGCGCCGCTCGACAGCGTGATGCCCAGCTCCAAGGATAATGCTTGGTCGCGCACGCAGGGTTTCGCGGAACGGCGCGTGGCGCTCTATGTGGGAACGCTCGGGCCGATGGAAAATCCGATGGCGCTTGTCGGCCTGGCCGAGCGCCTCCGCAGCGAATCCGATGCCCTCGTCGTGGTGGTGGCGGAAGGCGAAGGCGCCGGGCTTGTGGCCCGCGAGGCACAATCGCGCGCGCTCGACAATCTGCGCGTCCTGCCGTTCCAGCCCTACGAAATCTATAGCGACATCCTGGCCAGCGCCGACGTTCTGCTTGGCCTGGTCGATGCCAAGGCCGGCGTCCTGTTCGTGCCGTCGAAAGTGACCTCTTATCTGTGTGCCGGCCGCCCGGTGGTGCTGTCCGCGCCGTGGCAGAACCTCGCAGCGCAGTCCATCCGCGACAGCGGCGGCGGCCGCGTCGTCGCGCCGGATGACCATGCCGCGTTTGGCGACGCCACCCTCGCCTATCTCAACGATGCGTCGCTGCGCCGGGAAACCGGCGCGCTCGCCCGCGCTTATGCCGAGCGGACCTACGACATTTCCAGCATCGCGGACCGCTTCGAGCGTCTGTGCGAGCGATTGACGGCCGGGCCGCGCCGCCGCCGCGAGCCACAGCTCTCGGCCGCGGCGCAGTAACGTCATCAAAGCAGGCTCAAGAAGGCCGCCGCGCGTTACGTCCGCCGCGGCTGCAGCCGGGCCTTGAAGAACACCGTGCGGAACGGCGACGACAGCGGGATGCCGAGCTTCGCATCCCTGCCCAGGATCCGCTTGACCGCATTCTTCGCCATCCAGCCCACCGTGTCCAAGCGCAGCGCGTGGATAGCCGACACGTCAAATCCATTCCGCTGCAAGAACTGACGAATGTGATCGACGCCTGCGAACACAAGGTGATCGGGAAGGTAAAGCCGGTCGGGATACTCCGCGGCCGATGACAGGTCGCCGCCATTGCCGGTTTCGACGAACAGGATCGCGCCGTCGTTCATCACCCGACGCAAGTCGCCGAGGAAAGCATCGAAATCCGGCAAGTGCGAAAAGACATTGATGAGCGATACCACGTCGAAACGCCGATCCATCGCCGCGAGCGGCGTACTCGACACCGGCAAATGCAGCGCCCGCGCGCAATCGACCTTGGGCTGCATCGGCTCGATGCCCTCGACGACGCTGCCCGGCGGCAGCACGTCCATTACCGCTTCGATCAGCTCGCCATAGCCCGCACCGACGTCGAGCCAAGAGAACGGCACGCCCGCCTCAAGCTCGGCGCGAAACATCAATTGCACAATGTCGCGGTAGTGCCGGATCTTGCGCGGACTGCGCCGGTACACGACCTTGAGCGCGCCGTCCGCCGTGCGATGCTCGCCGATCTTATTGGCTTCGCTGATCTCCTCCAGCTTCGGCCGCGGCGTGACATAGACCATTCCGCATTGACCGCATTTCATGGCCTCAAAGCCGTTTTCGGCGCCCCACGGGCGCCGATCCCAAGCCCGGCAGAGCGGGCACGCGATAGCTTCTGTCGATGCTACGAGTTGCGCCGGCGGTTCGGCGGCGAGTTCGCTGGATGAGACGATCGCTGACACGTTGCAACTCCTGACGAATGAGCCCAGTTCACCAAGCCACTAAGCCGCGCTGCTGGCGAGACGGATCATCTCGCGGCGGACCAGCCGGCTGTACGGCCCGTTGCGCCGCATCAGATGGTCGGGCGATCCATCCTCCAGAACCTGGCCATTCTGCAGCACCACCACACGGTCGAAGTTCCGCACGGTCGAGAGGCGATGCGCGATGGCGATCACCGTGCGCCCGCTCATGAGTCGAGCGACCGCGTCGCGGATCGCTTCCTCGGATTCGGCGTCCAGCGACGATGTTGCCTCGTCGAGCAGGAGAAGCGGTGCATCCTTGAGGAAGGCTCGCGCCACCGCGATGCGTTGGCGCTGACCGCCGGAAAGCTTCACCCCGCGATCGCCGACAACCGTGGCGATGCCCTCCGGCAAGGATTCGATGAAGTCGCACCGCGCGGCCACCGCCGCTTCAAACACCATGTCGTCGGACGCATCCGGCCGGCCATATCGAATGTTCTCCATCACCGAACGATGGAACAGCATGATGTCCTGCGGCACCACCGCTATGGCTTCGCGCAGGCTGCGCTGCGTCACGCGCGCGATGTCCTGGCCGTCGATCAGGATGCGTCCGCCCTGCAGGTCGTATTGCCGCTGCAACAGCGCGAACAGCGTGGATTTGCCGCCGCCGGACTGGCCGACCAAGCCGACCCGCTGGCCGGGCTCGAGCGTCAGCGAGAAGTCGTCGAAGATCCGATGCCCGTCCGGATAACGGAACGCGACGTTCTGGAACGCTACGCTCGCGCCGCGTTTGATCAGCGGTTGCGCCTCGGGGTGGTCGCGCAACTCGTGCGGCACCAGCAGGGTCTGCAACGCCTCCGCCAGCCGGGCGACGTGCTGCGTCACGTCCACCAGCGCCACCGCCAGGTCCCGCGTCGCATGCAGGATCGACAGTCCGAGCGTGCAGGCCAGCACCACATCGCCGGTGGTCGCCGCACCACGTTGCCACAGCACGACAGCCCAGGCCACGAGCCCGACGATCAAACAGATCGTGATGACGGCGTGCAGGATGCGCAGCCGCTCCAGGTATTGCAGACTGCGCCGCCGCGCCGCCATCTCGCGATCGACAATGGTGTCGAAGCGCCGATGCTCCCGCCCCCGGCCGCAGAAGGCGTTGACCAGCGGCAGGTTGCTGATGACATCCACCATTTCACCGTCGATAGCGGCGGCTTTGTCGGCAAAGTCGTGATGCAGCGGCCGCCCGGCAGCCGCCATGTGGAACATCGCCACCACCATCACGCCGGCCACGATCACCAGGACAGCCGCCATCAGCGGGCTGATGGTGACGACCAGCGCAATGGCCACCGCGGTCGCCACGCAAGGCGGAAGCACATTCCAGACAAACATGTTCTCGACGGTGTAGACCGCGTTCGAGGTAGCGGTGACGCGGCTCGTCAGGGTTCCCGGCAGACGGTTGGCGAAGTAGCTCGGCGCGTGGCCGGTGAGATGCCGGAACAGAGCGCGGCGCACGTCGCCGGTGACGTACACAAACGTGTAGCTCGAAATCCAACCGGCGAGGCGCCATAGCAGATTGTCGGCCGCGATCAGCGACACCAGGATGAAGAACGCCGACCAGACGGCCGCCGAGTCAGCGTGCGTCGACAGCGCATCGACCAGATATTTGACGCCGTATTGCGTGGCGACGGAGCATGTTACCGCGACCAGAACGATGGCAACGATCACGGCATGGCTGATCGGGCGCAGCCCGACATAATGGAACATGAAGGCGAACGGCCGTTCTCCAAAACGATAGGTGTCATTCATCCGACTGCTGATCTCAATATCCCGATTTTCAATGACCGCCGGCTGGTGCTCGACCCGCGGGGTGCTGATTGCGGATCATCGCGAGAAGTTTTTGTCGAACATATGGACGCCTGCGGAAAACGAGGCCGGCCTAAGCCCGACGTCAACGCCATCCAAAAGTTCCACGCCGGTCGAAAAGATTTCTCCTTCCGCGCAAAACTTTGTCGCGCTCTTGCGATTTAGTAGTCGGATTGTCCGACCACCGGCCGGGGGGCCTGCCGCAAAACCCACAAAGGAGTACCGATGCGCCTCGCCCAGATTGCGCCTTTGACCGAAGCTATTCCGCCCAAGCTCTACGGCGGCACCGAGCGTGTCGTGCATTGGTTGACCGAGGAACTCGTGGCGATGGGGCACGACGTCACCCTCTATGCCAGCGGCGATTCCCACACATCCGCGAAACTCGAGGCGCCCTGGCCGAAGGCGCTGCGCTTCGACAATTCGGTTCGCGATCCCAACGCGCTGCACATGATGATGCTGGAGCGCGTGCGAACGCACGCCGACGATTTCGACTTCCTGCACTTCCATCTGGACTACTATCCCTTTTCACTTTTTTCGCGACAGCCGACACCATTCGTGACCACGCTGCATGGGCGCCTCGACCTGCCGGAACATCAGCCGGTGTTCGCGGCCTTTCCGTCAATTCCCGTGATCTCGATTTCGGATTCGCAGCGCCGGCCGTTGCCGCATGCGAGTTGGGTGCGGACGATCCACCACGGATTACCGGCGACGCTGCTGACGCCGCAGCCGGTGAAGCCGCAATACTTCGCCTTCCTCGGGCGCGTCGCGCCCGAAAAGGGCCTCGACCGTGCGATCCAGATCGCCCGGCAATGCGGCGTCCCGCTGAAAATTGCCGCCAAGATCGACAAGGTCGATCGCGAATATCACGAGGCGGTGATCCGGCCGCTGATCGACGGCAAGGATGTCGAATATATCGGCGAGATTGACGACGCGCAGAAATCGGCCTTCCTGAGCGGCGCCCTCGCGCTCCTGGTTCCGATCGACTGGCCGGAGCCGTTCGGGCTGGTGATGATCGAGGCGATGGCGTGCGGCACGCCGGTGGTGGCTTTCCCGGCCGGATCCGTGCCCGAGATCGTGGAGCACGGCCGCACCGGCTTCATCGTCGAGGACGAACGTAGCGCCGTCGGCGCGGCCTATCGACTGTCGGAACTCTCGCGCACCGCGATCCGAAAGCGGTTCGAACAGCGTTTCACCGCGCGGCGGATGGCGCAGGACTATCTCGAGGTTTACCGGGAGATGGTGCAGAAGGACACGCCGCGCCTACGGCTTGTCGCCGGCGACAGTCCGCCGCTTCAGGGGCCGGCGCTTCCCCAGGTCACCGAGCGGCTGCCGCGTTAAAGCGTTTTCGAGCGAAGTGGATACCGGTTCGCGTGAAGAAAACGCGTTTAAACAACGACCTAGGTCACATACTCATAAACAGGATTCCCTTGGAGGGCGTGTTCTGATTCATTGCTCTCAGCCTTGGAGGTTGAGATGGCGCGCTTTGATCTGACGGATTTCGAGTGGTCGGTGATCGAGCCGCTACTGCCGACGAAGGTTCGCGGGGTTCCTCGTGTCGATGACCGGCGCGTTCTGAA
>NZ_DATMRX010000318.1:0-10706 GCF_035565855.1 Pseudorhodoplanes sp. | reverse complement strand
CAGCTCAATCGCAAGAGGGTTCGAATCGAGCAGGCTCCCCGGCTTGCTTGTGCAAGCCTCCCGGCGCGAAGACGCTATTCCAGCTCAGAGCGCGCGGTTTCGATCCGTGACTCGCGCAGGAACGCCACGAAATCGGTGCCGCCGGTCCCGGTCGTGCCGGGTCCGACATGGGTCGTCGCCTGCTTGACGATATATTGCGAGGTGAGGCCGATATGCTTGCGTCGGAAGGCATCGGTCGCAGCGATGCAGGCATTATAGGCATCGCGCAAGGCGGGCGTGCCCTTGGCTGCGCGCTCGCGGATCGCGCTCGCCTCGCCGAGGGCTGCGACGAAGGCGCGATGGCGCGGCGGCATGTATTGCCGCATGGCGTCGAGGAAATCGCGCGTATGCGCATGCTCGTGCCGGATGCCAAGACCGGCGTCGATGGATTGCAGGAGCGAACTTTGCGCCGCGCTGCCGCCAGCCCAGACCTGCGGCGGCAAGCCGGTGCCGGCATAGGTCAGCCCCGGTGCCGGCCATCCGGCGAGGAAGGGCCGGATGCGGTGATAGAAGACGTAGGGTCGCAGCGCTCGGTCAGGCGCATCAGCGCGGCGTTCATCTCCCGGAGACCCGCCTCGAGCGAACCCAGCCGATCGGCCAGCGGTTGATCGCTGTCGTGGCGTGACGCGTTGACCGCGGCCGTCAGCGCCGCGACAGCCGGGGCGCCGGCAAGCTCCACGCCCAGTGTAGCGAGATAGAACCACTTCTCGTCAAACGATCCGGTGAAGACAAATTGGGTGTCGAGATTGTCGAGCGCGGGCGGTCGCGACCGATCGAGCCGTCGCCAATTGTTCAGGACGAGCGTCGCATGCATCACGATCGGTGGCCGACCGATGCGCTGCGACAAGGTGACGAGCGGGACGGCGATGTTGCGGGGCAGGGTGAAGTCCGGCTCCGTCCCGCCCCAGACATACGCCATGGTCAGCGCCGACAGGATCAGCACGGCGCGCTCCTGTTCGGCCTCGCCGGAGAGCGCATCCACATCCATCTCGGAAAGCGCGGCGATCCAGCGCCGCACCTCGCGGTTCATGATCAGCGCCGGCAGGATCGGTACCAACTCGTCGAAAGCCGCATAGCGCGGCGGCAGTGCATCCAGCGGGTCGGTCTGAGGCACGAAGCCGCGTTCAGGGCTGACGCTGAATTTCGCAGGATCAAGGGGTGAACTGACGCGCATCGGGCCTCATGGTTGGCCGGGCGGCGGCGAATTTCAAGGGGCCGGCGGCATCTGAATCCGAGTGCATTGGAGATCGTAAAATGCAAGGAGCCGCGACCCCAGACGATCGCGGCTCCTTGGCAGCTCGTGTGATTGCTATCGTTGCCCGCGATCCAGCGGTCGATCAGTTGGCCTTCGCCTTGTTGTAGTAGGTCAGATCGAAATACTTGGCCGGATCGGTCAGTTGCTTGCGCGGCTCGCCGTACTGGCTGCGCAGTTGCAGCACCGTTTTGACGCCATCGACATCCAGCACGGCCCCGCGCGTGAAGCCTTTGGTCGGATGCAGCAGCACGTCGTAGGATCGTGCTGCCTGTTCCTCTGTGAGGTTCGGCGCATTCTTGCGCAGGATGGCAATCGCCTCTGTCTTGTTGGCCGGGTCGAACAGCCAGTCGAGCGCTGCCGTATAGCCCCGGATATAACCGATCAGTTCCTTCTCGTTTTGCTTCGCCCAGCTGCGGCGGGTCGCCCCGACGAGGCCTTGATAGCGGCCGAGCGCCTCATCGGCATTGGCGAGCCGCTTGAAGCCCTGCGCTTCGGCACCGACCTCGAACGGTGAGATCAGCAAGGTTGCGGCATGCTCCTTCTTCAGAAGGGCCTGGAACCGCTGGACCACGCCGCCGGCGCTGACGAATTCCACGTCGTCATGCTTCAGTCCGGCATTTTCCAGAAGCTTGCGCAGCACGAAGGCATAGCCGGTGGTCAGCGCATCGACCGAAATCTTCCGGCCCTTGAGGTCGGCGGTATCCTTGACATCCGGCGTCGCGACAAGGCGGAGGAAACCATTGTCTCCGCCCATGAATGCGAAGATGTCCGGCTCGACCTCGGTCTTGGTCGCGCCCTGGCCCTCGCTATAGGCGATGACATTGTCGATCGCGGTCATCGCGATGTCGAACTTGCCTTCGATCAGGCCCTTGAGCTGGAACTGCGAATTCGGCGTCGGCACCACCTTCACCTCGACGCCGTTCTTCGCGAAGAAGCCCTTGTCCTGCGCCGCCCAGATCGGCCAGTTGAAGCCGCCGGGGAACACGATGACTTCAAGAGTCTTCGTCGCCTGAGCCGCTGCAGGGGTCACGCCGAGCGCCATCGCCAAGACTCCCAACAATCCTGCAAAACCGATCGTCCTCATTGGTCTTCCTCCTGCCTTGTTGTGTTCTGGTTAGAGAGAGAAGTGCGTTACACGATCGTCATGTGGAGTTCGCCCACGCCCTCCGCGGTTGCGACGACATGATCGCCGGGATGCAGGAATTCGCCGCGCGGCAGGCCGACCCCGGCCGGTGATCCGGTCAGGATCACGTCGCCCGGCTCAAGCGTGACGAACTGGCTGATCGCGGCGATCTGCTCATCGATCCGGTAGATCATGCCGGCGGTCGAGGCATTCTGCTTGATCGCCCCGTTCACCGACAGCGTGATCGTCAGATCGTGCGGATCGCGAATGAAGGCGGCCGGCGTGATGACGGGACCGAGCGGCGTCGTCGCGTCCTGGCCCTTGCCCAGCAGGAAGTCCGCCTTGAAGAAATAGTCCTTGGGAAAGAAATAGTCGCGCGCCGTGTAATCGACGGAGACCGAATAGCCAGCGACACCCGCCATGGCGTCGGCGCGCGAGACCTTGCGCATCCGCGTACCGATGATCACCGCGAGTTCGACCTCCCAGTCGAATTGCGAACAGCCGTCCGGGATCGGCACCGGGCCGGGTCCGGTGAGGGCCGTGGTGGGCGGCTTGATGAACATCACCGGCCGCTCGCCCTTCGGGATCACGGCGTTCATCTCACGCAGATGATCTTCGTAATTGGCGCCGACAGCGATCAGCTTGTTCGGAAACTGGATCGGCAGAGCGAGATCGGCCTTCGCGGCCGGCACCGCGAAGGAGGCTGGCACCCGACCCGCTGCGGCAGCGGCCGCGAAGTCCTGCAGGGCAGGAAACGCGACCGGCCAGTTCACGAACACGCCCTTGATGTCGGTGTCGAGCCCGGCGATGCCCACCTGTGCCGCCGCCGCGAGCGGCCAGAAGGCATCGCCAACGCCAATGGCCGGAGCCTGGACCGCACCGAAGCGCAAGGTCGCGAGCGTGAAGGGCGTTGTCATGGCTGATCGACCGGCTACATCATCACCTCGGGGATCGGCGAGCGGTTCCACTCGTCGGCGGAATAGGGATCGGTCACCGGCCAGGCGCGCGGAACATAGGTCGCGTCGTTGAGGATGATCTCCTCTTCGGCCGAATATTCGATGATCGAGCCGGTATAGTCGTTGAAATAATACGCGACATTGTGGCCCGGGCCGTGGCGCACCGGTCCCCATAGCAGCTTGACCTGGCGGCCCTGCTTCATGCGCTCGTAGGCGGCGTGGATCGCCTGCGGGTTCTTCAGCGTGAATTGCACGTGATGCAGCCCGTCATATTGCGAGCGCGCCACCGCATAGCAATGGAACAGGGTGTGCGAGCGGAAGAAGCCGAGCACCGGGATGCCATCCGGCGCCACGATCCGCGCCGATTCCTTCAGGCCCATCACCTTCGATGCGAATTCATATCCTCCACGCACGTCCGTTGCGCGGACCACCACGTGATCGAAAGAGATCGGCGCGGGCGCCGTTTGCGGCGCCGAGACCGCGGCGCCCATCGGGACCGGTGTGTTGACGCCGGTCGTCAGTTCGATGGTCTGCCCGCTCGGGTTACGGAAGCGCAAGGCCGGACCATGCCGCCACATCGGCGATTGATCGAGCCGGTCGGCCGGAATGTGCGATTGTTCGAGGAGTTCGGCCGCGGCCAGCAGGTCTTCGATGTCATGTACGACATATGAGATGTGGTCGACGCGGCCCTGCTGGCCGCGCGTATAGACAAGCGAGTAGGGGTCAAGGCCGTGGGCGCTGAGATAATGCCGGCCTTCCTTGTCCACGTGGACGAGATAGAAACCCATATTGTCCTGGGCAAAGCGCGCAGCGGCAGCGGGATCGTCCGCCTGCAGCGCGATGTAATTCCCGCGATCGATCCCGAGCGGGCGCGCGGCGTTGAAGGGGCCCAGATATTGCGCAGGCGAGTCCGCGGTTTGGAAATTGTCCATGGAGTACTTCCTTTTTCGGCTATTGCTGTTGGTCCGGACCGTCACCCTTTGGCAGGGCGCTGCTCCTTGGCGATATCGTCGATGACCTCGATCACCGCGGCGACGTCATGCCCGCCGAGGCCGTTTTTGATGCCGCGTTCGTAAAGCCCTGAGGCAAGATCGAAGAGCGGCGTTGCGGCGCCCGCGCTATCCGCCATGTCCTCGATATAGTCGAAATAGTGCGACAGCATTTCGAACGTGCCCTGCGGCGGGATGAAGTTCTTCTGCACCATCCGCGGCGCGCGGATCGGAAACAGCACCGAGCCGCCGCTGCCTGCGGAGATCGCCTTGATCATCATCTCGGGATCAAGGCCGGCCTTCAGCGCGAGTGAGACCGCTTCGCCGATCGCGGCGGTGTTGATCGTGACCAGCATATTGTTGACGAACTTGATCTTGCTGGCCGCTCCGAACGGGCCGAAATACATGCAGATATCGGCGAAGGTCTTCACCACCGGCTCGATCGCCTTGCAGGCCTCGGCATCGCCCGCGAGATAGATCGGCGCCTTCTTGGCCGCCACCATGCCGGGCGTGCCGCTGACCTCGCCGTCGAGGAAGATCGCGCCTTTTTCGGCAAGGCGGGCGACCTGGCGTTCCTTCGCGGGCAGGGGATGCGAGCCGAGTTCGGCGACGATCTGGCCCTTGCGCGCGGTCTGCAGCAGGCCGTCAGGTCCGGTCACGACCGCATCAAGAGAGTCGCCGCCCGGCAGGCAGGAGAAGATGATGTCGGCCTCCTGCGCGATCTGCGCGGGAGATTTGGCCGCGACACCGCCGAGCTTTTCGAACTCGGCGAGGGAGCTGCGCCGATAGCCAAGAACGCGATAGCCGCTGGCGATCAGGTGCTTGCTGATCTCGGTGCCGATATTGCCGACGCCGATAAAGCCGATGGTCTGCATATTTCCTCCCTTATTCGTCTTATTCGTCCGCGCATCGTTGGGCTCAGCTGACGCCAAGCGTGCATTCGGCAAAGTTCAGGGTGAGGGTCATCGACCCCTCCATGAAAATCCATTCCTTGACGTCGAAATCGCGCAGTCCGTGCAGGTAGAACGGATCTTGGCCTGCGAGGCGGCGGGCTTCGCCGGCATCCGCGACGTTGAACAGCGCCATGCCATTGCCGGTCGGTGCGCCGTTCTCGTGCATGATGGGACCTGCCGCGAACAGGACGCCCTTGCGCGCGAGTTCGGTCATGTATGCGAAATGATCCGGCAGAAGCGGTGCGAGCTTGTCCGGCGCGACCTTGCTGACATAGGTCACCATGAAGAGTTTCTTGCGCAGCATGCGGCTCGTGAGCTGCGCGACCTGCTGCTGCAGGGTGGGTGCCGCGGAGGCGGATGGCGTTACAGCCGCACTTGCGGCTGGCCGTGGACGCACGGGCCGGTTCGCAATGCGAGGAAGCCGGACAGCGTTGCGCGCTGTCCGGCGATTGCGCAGCGGCGGCTTACTGCTTCTTCGCCGCTTCATACGGATAAATGAGCTTTCCGTTTGCGTATTCCTGCGGCCAGATCACAACCCAGTTTTTCGGATCGGCGGCCTGGGCGACGTCATTTCCGGTCACATTCTGCCATTGCGTCAGGAGCGGCCGAGGCTTGGCCCATTCGCCATTCTTGCCGAAGGAGACTTCGCCGGCGATCGTCTGGAACTTGTTGCTACGGATATAGTCGGCGATCTTCTGATGATCGAGACTCTTGGTCGCTTCCACCGCCTGCGCCAGGACCTGACCGGCCGAGTAACCGTAGGGCAGGAATGTATATCCGAACGGATCGATCTTTTGCCCCTTGGCGCGCTCGCGGTATTTGGCGAACGCATCGGCCGCGCCCGGCATCGTTTGCACGAAGCTCGGCACGAAGACGTCGGCCGCGTTGACATAACCGTTCATCAACGGCCCGAGCTGAACGCGCAGCGGGGTGGCGAGAAGGCCGATCATCGTGCCGCCCATCAGCTTGGGCGAGAGCCCGGCTTCCGCGGCGGCCCGAATGAAGCCGACGGTGTCCGGCGGATAGGAGCTGACGAACACGATGTCGGGATTGGCGGCCTTCACCGCTCGGACCACCGGCGTAAGGTCGGTGATGGTCGGCGGATAAAGCCGGTCATAGACGATCTGCAGGCCGGCGGCCTTGGCATTGGCGCGCGCGCCGTCGGTGGCGTTCTTGCCGAATTCGGCATCGGCGCCAAGGATCGCGACGGTCTTCGGCTTCGGATTCTGCGCGGCCGCGACCTCGAAGAAGCCGCGGGTGAATTCGTGAATGGCGTTTTCGCCATACGGGATCATCGAGAAGTAGTTCTTGTAATTGATCTCGTGATTGGAGGCGACGCCCAGAATTCCGATCGTGGTGAGATTGCGCGGGGCCAGCGCCGGCAGCGCCGCCGCGATCACATTGGTCCCGTATGGTCCAATCAAGAGGTCGACTTTATCGACATCGACCAGCTTCGAATAGATGCCCGGCGCGTTCGCCGGTGAACCCTGATCGTCATAATAGACAAGCTCGACCGGACGGCCGAGCAGCCCGCCCTTGGCATTCACGTCGTCGCGCCAGATTTGCAGCGCCAGCAGCACCTGTTGCCCGGCGGGCGCGGTGTTGCCGGTCAGGGTCATGCTGAATCCGACCTTGATCGGGGCGGGCGTCTGCGCCGATGCAGGTGCAACGGCAGCCATGAAAGCTGCCGCTGCGAATGCAGCGAACGTCTTGAGCGTCATCGTTCTCTCCCTTTGGAATTCGCTTTGTTTGTTTCCCGATCAGCAATTTTGCAGATCGGTCGATTGCGGTCCAGTGTTGATCGAACCCCTCTTCGTTCGCGCTACGTCACGCCGCAGCCGGTTCAGGCGGCGCGGCGTTCCAGATGCTTGCCCTGGAAGTTCGGCGCCACTTCCTTCATGAAGCGGTCCATCTCTTCCTTCACCTGATTGTGCGGCTTCATGCCGACATTGAAGTAGAGGATGACTTCCTGGAAGCCCGCGGCTTCAACCTTCTTCAGGATTTCGGTGATCCGCGCCGAGTTTCCGATCAGCACCGAATTCTCGGTGAGGTCTTCCGGCTTCACCTTGTGCAGCCGCTCGACCATGTCGATGAAATAGCGGTAGCTCGGGGGCGCGGTGCGCGGATCGCCGGGGAATGACGGAATGACGCATTCCTTGTAGTAGCGGATCTGGCGGGCGCGTTGCGCCTTCTCGCTGGCCTCGTCGTCGGCGAAATGGGTGAAGTAGCTGCACATCAGCCGGTGCGGCTTGGTGCCGTATTTCGCGCAGCTCTCATGATAGAGGTCTGCAACCTGCTTCAGTCCGCCGAAGCTCATGGCCGCCGCGAAGGGCGCGACGATCAGACCGCAATTGAGCCGCGCGGCGAGCTCGATCGAGGGCTTGGAGAACGACGCCACATACATTGGCATCGGATTCTGCAGCGGCTGCGGGGTGATCCGCACGTCCTCGAACTGATAATGCTTGCCCTTGTGGTCGATGCGCTTGCCGCCCGAATTCCAGAGCGTGCGCACGACCTCCATGCCTTCGTCGAAGATCGACTGGTTGTCCTCGAACGAGACGCCGAACGGAATGTATTCGCGCCGGTCATAGCCACGGCCGGCAGCGAAATCAACGCGGCCGCCGGAGAGAAGATCGAGGGTTGCCCATTGTTCGGCGACGCGGATCGGATTGTGCAGCGGCAGCACGGTGACCGCTGGGGCGAGACGGATATGCTTGGTCTGCGCCGCGATATAGGCCAGCACCATTTCGGGCGACGAATTGACGCCGAGCGAATTAAAGTGATGTTCGCCGATCCAGGCCGAATGCATGCCGAGCTGGTCGGCATACAGCGCTTCCGCGGTGAGATCCTGCACGAACTGGTTTGCGTCGCGCGTGTTGCCCTCATAGTGGTTGTCAGAGAGGGTGAAATATCCAAATTCCATGCTGGTTCTCCTTGAGCTTTTTGTTTCTTGCGGTCGGCGCGCCGGTCGATGTCAGCCGACCGGCACCACCCAGTCGACGCCATCTCCGAGCCCGACGGTGTATTGGCCGTCCTGATAAAGCAGCGGAGCAACCTGGCCGCGCACGGCCACCTGAAGCACCTTGCCGATGACGATGGAATGGGTGCCATAGCTCGATATGGCGTCGGCCTCGCAGAAGATGTTGGCCTGGGCCGGAATAAGGTACGGCGTGTCGTTGTCGTCGCTCGCCCATTCACCGCACAGGAAGCGGTCGCTGCCATGGGTTCGGCCGCTGAACGCATCGGCAATCTCGATCTGATGCGCGTGCAGGATGTTGACGCAGAAGCGGCCGGACCGGATGACCGGATCGTGCAGGCGCGAGTTGCGGTTGACGCAGAACAGCAAGGAGGGCGGCGTCATGGAGACGGAGGTCACCGAGGTCACGGTGATGCCGTGCCGCACGCCCTCATGGACGGTGGAAATCACGCTGACCGCACTGGTCAGGCGGCGCATCGCAGTGCGGAACCGGCCGTGCAGATCGTGCGGAAGCTCGCTCATCGTGCGTTCCCCGTGCGAGCCACCTGGGGCCCGGTTATCGTTTGCGCGACAATACTTGCATGTGCAATAGTTGTAAATGCACGATTTGGACAGCAGGGCTGACCTTTTGACACGGTATCGCCGCCTCGCATAACAGCAGGACGCCATCAGGAGCGCGGAATGGTTGACCGCCCGCAACTCGATCTGTCGGATTACCTGCCGTATCTGATCAACCGTGTCGGCGCCGGCTTCGTCACGGGATATGAGCCCGAACTCGCGCCGCACGGCCTGTCCATCGCCATGTGGCGCGTCCTCGCCGCGCTGTCGGTCAATGGCAGCCAGCGGCAGATCGACGTCGCGGAGACGTCCTCGATCGATGTTTCGACCATGTCCCGGCTGATCACGCGGCTGGTCAACCTCGAGCTGGTCAGCCGGACCCGGTCCGATACCAACAACCGCGAGGTCAGCGTGGAATTGACCGCGAAGGGCCGTGCGCTGGTGAACCGGCTGATTCCGCGGGCGCGTCAGCTCGAGGCCGCGGCGACCGCGGGCATTCCCGCTGCCGATCTCGCGATCACCCGCGAAACCTTGCGGCGGATGTACCGCAACATGGCCAAGGACGAGACGGACGATCGCAGCGCGCAAGGCGAGACTGACCGCGCGGCATCGCGCTGAGACGTGCCGCGCTTCCGGGCGGCTGCGGGGGCTCGTCTCTCTTAGCGCCAGCGCTGCGCAATCAGGTGATCGAGCGAGAGCTTGCCCGGGCCCTGCGCCATCAGGAGAAGAAAGCACGCCGCCCAGGTGCCGTGCGTAGGCCACGCATCCGGATAGACGAAGATCTCGATGACCAGCGTCATGACCAGCAGCGCGAGCGCCGACAGCCGCGTCGCCAGCCCGAGCAACAGCAAGACCGGGAAAAGGTGCTCGGCGAAGGTTGCGAGATAGGCGGCGAATGTCGGCTCGATCAGCGGCAGCTTGTATTCGTCCTTGAACAGGAACAGCGTCGCGTCGCTGACGTGCCAGCCGTCCACCTTGGTCTGCCCCGAGCGCCAGAACACCGCCGCCACCGACACGCGCGTGATCGCCGCGACGAACCAGTACGGGACCGCGGCCATCAGCGCGTTGCCACGCATGATCAGGCCCGATGGCCCGGTCTGCGGGCGGATCGAAAGCTGTGCATCGGTCATGATGCGATGTCCTTGTGTGATCCCGTGCGATCACGGTCATCCATTGCGAAAGCCACGATCGCTCCGGCATCGATCAGGAGGGCAAGGCTGGCCGTGAGATCGAAGCGCGCATCGCTTGCTGCTGCCGCTTCGCTGGCGGTCGCGAGAGTCGCTTTGTCTCGCAAAGCCGCGATGAAGGTCGCGCCGCCCGGCGGCAGGACGCGCACGGTGACGTTAAAAGAGGGACGCATCACCATGGCGTCTTCGGGCGCGCTCTGGTTAATCGGACCGAGCGCGATCTCGCCGGCATTCATGCCCCAGATCGTCACGATCGGATAAGCCGAGCGCACAATCTGGAGCGACGGGTGCAACGTCAGTCGCAAGAGGCCGGCGTTTTGCGAATCGATCTTTGCGAAAGCTGTCGGCGGCAGGGGCCCGGCATCTGCGGCGTGATAGGCGCGGGTGCGCGCGGCTTCGAGCCGTGCGACATCGGCAAGATAGGGCAGGGCGGCGGCCGGTTCGAACCCTTCAACGAAGTTTCCAAAATCGTCGCCATAGCGATGCAGGATTTTCGATCGCGGCGGATGGGCGGTTACGAACACGCGCGCCATCGCGGCGAAAAATGCTTCGCCCACGATCCGCTCGGTCACCGGGAACTTCGCGCGCAAGGCATTGATCAGACCGGCCACGACATTATTGCGGTAGATGGCAAAGCGCTGCTGCGGCCCTCGCGCATTGTGCGAGGTG
>NZ_DATMRX010000317.1:0-5455 GCF_035565855.1 Pseudorhodoplanes sp. | reverse complement strand
CGACCGCCCACATCTTGCCGGTGCGGCCGGCGCCGGCCTGCACCTCGTCGATGATCAGGATGATGCCGCGCTTGTCGCAGGCCTCGCGCAACGCCTTCATGAACTCGATCGGCGGATCGATGTAGCCGCCATCGGCCTGCATCGACTCGACGATCACCGCGGCAACATCGTCGGCGCCGGTGTTGGGCGTATTGAGCTTGAAATCGAGATACTTGCCGCAAGCCTGGGCGCAGGTCTTGCTGTCAAACCCGGCGAAGCAGCGATAGCAGTATGCGTAAGGCATGTGGATCGCGCCGGGCATCAACGGCATGAACGGCACGCGGAAATTCTCGCGCGTGGTCAGCGCCAGTGAGCCGTGGAAGACGCCATGATAGGCGCCCTCGAAGGCGACGATCTGATGCTTGCCGGTAATCGCCTTGGCGAACTTGATCGCGGTCTCGACCGCGGCCGAGCCGCTCATGCCGAACACCGTGAAGCATTCGCCGCGCAGCCCCTCGGGCATGAGATCCGATAGCTTCTGCGCCAGCTTCACCGTGCTCGACGACACGAGGCCCGCCGAATGCATCAGCTTGGTGGCCTGTTCGCGGACGGCTTCCACCACCTTGGGGTGATTGCGGCCGACGCTCGACACCGCGACGCCGGCGGACAGATCGATATAGACGTTGTCGTCCGGATCCTTGATGCCGGCGCCGAAACCCTCCTCGATCACCAAAGTGCCGCGCACCGACGGCCGCGTCGGGGTCTGCACCTTGAGGGCGTCGTCGATGACCTGCCGCGACTTCGGGCCCGGCAGCTCATTGGAGACGATCTTCGGCATCTCCGGATAAGACAGCTTGGCCAGTTCCTGCTCGGAAATCATGAAGACGCCTCGGACGGAGATGGACGGGGTTCAGACGCAGTCAGTCACATCGGCATATGATCGGGGCAGACTATCCGGCGGCCGCCTTCACGCCGCGCTGGGCGCGGCGCTCGTGCTTGCCCGGCGCCAGCGTCGTTTCGAGATTGAACAGGCGCTGCGCATTGCCGCCGAGAATGTCGCGCTTGGCCTGCTCGTCGAGGAACGGCAGGTCGTAGATGGTGGACGGCAGGTCCATGTCCCAGTGTGGATAATCGGACGAGTACAGCAACTGCGTCTTGGCGTTGATCATCTCGAAGGTCACTTCCAGCGCCTTCGGATTGTTGACCATCTCCATCGGCTGCGAGGTGTAGTACATCTCGCGCATGTAATCGCTGGGGATGCGCTTGAGCAGCGGCGCGTCCGACGAGCGCATCATGAACTCGTTATCGAGGCGCTGCATCAGGAACGGCACCCAGGCCAGCCCCGATTCGATCCAGATGATCTTGAGCTTCGGGAAGCGCTCCGGCATGCCGTTGACCAGCCAGTTGGTCATGTGGAGCATGTTGTGCCAGGTAAAGCCCAGCGCGTGCACCGCCATGAAGCGGTTGGTCAGCGATAGCTGCTTGTCGCTCCACGTATAGGCGGCATGAAACGCCAGCGGCAGGTTGCGCTCCTGCAGCATCGAATAGAGTTTCATATATGCGTTGTCGTGGACCGAGCGGTAATGCGTCGCCACCACCATGAAGCCGATGACGCCCTTGCGGCTGCCGAACTTTTCGACGATGTCGATGCAGGCCGCCGGATCGTTGAACGGCAGATAGAGCATCGACTTGAGGCGACCGTTCTCGCTCTCGAGAATGTTGTCGCAGAGCCACCGGTTATAGGCGCGCGCCAGCGCCACTTCGACTTCGATGCGCGGACAGGTGACGATGTTCAGCATCGGCGTCGGGAACATGCAGGCGACGTCGACACGCAGCGCGTCCATCCAGCGATACATCAACGTGATGTCGCGGTGCGGCTGCGGCGGCACCTTCTCGCCGCGGCGCTCCGGGTAGCGCGTGATGCGGCCCGTCATTTCCTGGTAGGAGCCGTCCATCGAGGCAATGCCGCCGCGCGCCATGCCCTGAAACTTCGCCTCGCGGCGCAGCACCGGATCGTCGATGTAATCGGCGATCTCGCTGAAGGCCTCGGTTTCGTAGTGATGGGCATCGACATCGACGATCATGAAATCGTCGTAGTTGCGCGATTCCCCCTGCGCAGCGGCGTTCTTCAGATGCACCGAGCTGTTGAAGCCCTCGTTCGCAACATCGCGGCTGCTGGTCACCTTCAACATCAGAATCGCTCCGTCGCGGACTCGTCATACTTGATGCGGCCGACGCTCGACATGTTTTGCCATGCGCCGAGTTCAAAGAGTGCAAGGTTGACCGCTTCCAGCATGGCGGTGCAGCCGATGGCGACATCGGTGGCGGTCACGCCGCTGTTGCGGCCGAAGGGCAGCAGGTTCTCACCGGCCTGCGCCTTCGCGGCATAAACCTGCAAGACCGATGCGAAGGCCTGGCCCAGCGCATCGGCCGGAATGTCCTCGAGGCGGTTCTGTTCGATGGCCTCGAGGCAGCGCGCCGAGAGGTCGCTGGCCAGGTCGGAGAAATCGCGCGCGGCGTCAGATCGCGACATAGATTTGCCCTTCCCGCTCGACCACGTCGTATTTCTTCAGCTTCACTTTCGGGTCGATGACGTGCTCGCCGGATTCGATATGGAATTCGTAGCCGTGCCACGGGCAGACGATATGCACATCGTCGTCATTGAATTTCTGGCAGACGAAGAGCCCGTTCTCGTCGATCACATCCTCGACCTGCGGCATGCGCACGCCCTCGCAGACCGGCCCGCCCTGATGCGGGCAGACGTTCTTGTAGGCATGGCACCCGCCATTGTGGCGAAAAATGCCGACCTCGACATCGCCGATAGTGCACACCCGGACGGCGCCTTCCTTGAGCTCGTCGCTCCGGCACACCAGGACCTGCTCGCTCATCTGTCTCGTACTCCTTGCACGCACCAGGCGGTCATTGCTAAGGTACCTATTGGTAAGATACCTTACGATTAATATAAGTCAACTCAGTTTTCTGTATCAATTGTCTGCCGGAGATTGCCTTGCCCGATACGCCGCGCCGTTTCGCCGAAGACGCTCATCATCCGCCGCCTATCGGCATCGGCAAGCTGCTGCGGCGCTCGCATCTCGCCTTCAGCAAATTGTTGCGCGACCGCCTCAAGGATCACGACGTCAGCTTCAGCGAATTCGTCCATCTCGAGCGGTTGTGGTACGATGACGGCCTCAATCAGACCGAGCTGTCACGCCGAGTCGGCATCGAAACCGCATCCTCCACGACCGTGCTCGATGCCCTGGAAAAGCGTGGCTATATCCGCCGTGAGCGCGATGCGCGGGACCGCCGCAACGTCCGCGTTTTTCTCGAGCCCGCCGGCGCCGAGATCGAGGCCAAACTCCTGGACTGCGCGGCCGGCATCAATGCCATTGCCCGCGAGGGTCTGAGCAAGGCCGACATCGCGGAGTTCTTCCGCATCGGTGCGATTATCGCCGGCAATCTCGAGGCGCAGAGCCGCGGCGCGTCGCGCAAGGCCGGCAGCGCCTCCCCTGCCGCGTCAGCGAAATCGCAAAGCAGCCGCCGCAAGCGCGACGCAGACTGATCAGGACGCGCGTTTGCGCTCGGCTTCCTGCATACCGCGGGAAGCTTCCTCGCGCAGATCGGCCCAGATCATGCCGACGAGCTGGCCGAAGCGCTCGCTGCTCATGATCTCCGAGGAGCGCGGCCGCGGCAGGTCGATCGGGATGATGCGCTTCACCGTGCCCGGACGGTAGCTCATCACCACGACACGATCCGAAAGCTGCACCGCTTCGGTGATGTTGTGGGTGATCAGCATCGTCGTCTGCTCCAGCTCCTGCTGGATCTGCAGCACCTTGTCGCCGAGCAACAACCGGGTCTGTTCGTCGAGCGCAGCGAAAGGCTCGTCCATCAGCAGAATCTTCGGATCGAAGGCCAGCGTCCGGGCGATCGCGGTGCGCTGCCGCATGCCGCCCGAGAGTTCGCTCGGATAATTGTTCTCGAAACCTTCGAGACCGACGAGCTGGATGAAATGCCGGGCGCGCTCGATGCGCTCCTTTTTCGGCATGCCGGCCGCTTCCAGCGGAAACATCACGTTCTGCAACGTCGTGCGCCAAGGAAACGTCGACTCCTCCTGGAACACGGTGCCGATGGTGCGGTCGCCCGGCTTGCCCTGGCCGTCCAGTACCACCTCGCCCTCATAGTCCTTGAGGAAGCCGCCGATGATATTGAACAGCGTCGACTTGCCGCAGCCACTCGGCCCGATGATGGAGATGAATTCGCCCGGCTTGACGTCGAACGACATGTCGCGGACCGCGACGATGCCGGCGTGTCCGCCGAACCTCTTGGTGACGTTTTTGATCTGAAGTCCGTGACCATGCGACATGTATTGATCCTTCGACTGGGTCTGGCTCAGGCCCCGGCAGCGTCCAGCACGACATTGATGCTCTTGAGCTGCGTGTTGTCCAGCAGCTCTTCGATGGATTCTTCGCGTCCAAGCCCGGACTGCTTGTAGCCCCCGAAGGGCACGCCGTAATAATGCGTGCTGGCGCCATTCACCCAGACATAGCCCGCTTCGACGCGCGCCGCGGCGCGATGCGCGACCGACAGGTTCTTCGTCCAGATCGAGGCCGTGAGGCCATAGCTCAACTCATTGACCGCCTGGAACATCTCGTCTTCGTCGCGCCATTTGAAAACACTGAGCACCGGCCCGAAGATTTCCTCGCGCGCGATGCGCATCTTCGGCGTCACGTCGGCGAAGATGGTCGGCTCGTAGTAGAAGCCCTTGGCGAAGGCCGGATCGTCGGGACGGCGGCCGCCGGTGACGAGTCTTGCGCCATCCTGCTTGCCGGCTTCGACGTAGTGAATAACCTTGTCGAGCTGCGCCTGGCTGACGAGGCAGCCCATTTCGGTGTCCGGATCGGTCGGGATCCCGAAGCGCAGCGCCTTGAGTTTCTCCACGACACGATCAAGCACCTGGTCGTGAATGCTCTCGTGCAGGAACGCCCGCGACGTCGAGCCGCAGGACTGGCCGAGCCAGACAAAATTCATGCCCTGGATCACGCCGGCAGCGAGCTTGTCCGGATCGGCGTCGGCATAGCCGATCAGCGCGTTCTTGCCGCCGAGTTCGAGCGACACCTTTTTCATCGTGTCCGCGGCGCCCTTGAGGATCGCCTTGCCGGTCGGGATGGCGCCGATCAGGCCGACCTTGGCGACAAGCGGATGCGCGACCATGGCTTCGCCGCAGGCGCGGCCGCCAGCCAGCACGCTGACGACACCTTTCGGAAACAGCGGGCCGATCAGTTCCGCAAGACGCAGAGTCGACAGCGGCGCCTGCTCCGGCGGCTTCATGATCACCGCGTTGCCGGCGGCGAGCGCCGGCGCTGCATGCGTCGCGGCAAACAGCATCGGGTGGTTATAGGCGTTGATGCGCACGACCACGCCGAGCGGCTCACGCACCGTGAAGCTCAGCACGTCGTCGCCGCCGGGGATCGTGTCGCCC
>NZ_DATMRX010000316.1:0-10655 GCF_035565855.1 Pseudorhodoplanes sp. | reverse complement strand
GAAATGTGATCGGGGCTAACGAGGGCGGCCGTGGTCGTGTTTACGCGTCCGGCTGATCCGATCCGACAAACGCGATGCGGAGCATGTTGGTGGCGCCCGGCGTGCCGAGCGGGACGCCGGCGACGATGATCACGCGGCGGCCGGCCTTGGCGAAGCCTTCGGCGAAGGCGATGCGGCAGGCGCGCTCCACCATGTCGTCCTGGTCGTGGGCGTCTTCGGCGATTACGCAATGCACGCCCCAGACCAGCGAAAGCCGTCGCCCGGTTGCGACATTCGGAGAAATCGCGACTACGTGCGGCTGCGGCCGCTCGCGCGCGACGCGTAACGCCGTCGAGCCTGAAAATGTCCAGCACATGATGGCGGACAGATCGAGCGTTTCGGCGATCTGCCTTGCGGCGGCGGCGATGGCATCTGCACCCGTCGCTTCCGGCGCTGCGCGCTGCGCCTGGATCACGCTGCGATAGGTCGGATCGCGTTCGACCTCTTCGGCGATCCGGTTCATGGTCGCGACCGCTTCGACCGGATATTGCCCGGCCGCCGATTCCGCCGACAGCATGATGGCGTCGGCGCCTTCGAACACCGCGATCGACACGTCCGATACTTCGGCGCGGGTCGGCACCGGGCTTGCGATCATCGATTCGAGCATTTGCGTTGCGACCACCACCGGCTTGCCGGCCCGTCGCGCCGCGCGGGTGATCTGCTTCTGGATGCCCGGCACTTTCTCCAGCGGCATCTCGACGCCAAGATCGCCGCGCGCCACCATCAGCGCATCGCTGGCTTCCATGATTTCCTCGAGCCGCTCGACAGCCTGCGGCTTCTCGATCTTCGCCATCACGAGGGCGCGGCCGCGCGTGATCTTCTTCGCTTCCGCGATGTCTTCGGGGCGCTGGATGAAGGACAGCGCCAGCCAGTCGATCCCGGCATCGAGAGCGGCTTCGAGATCGGAACGATCCTTCGGCGCCAGTGCCGAGAACGGCAGCATGGTGTCCGGCAGGCTGACGCCCTTGCGGTCGGATAATTTGCCGCCGACCTCGACCTGCGTCGTCAGCCGCCCCGGCTCGGCAGCGGTGCAGCGCAGCCGCACCTTGCCGTCATCAAGCAACAGCGTCTGGCCAGGCTTTGCGGATTCGAGAATTTCCGGATGCGGCAGATAGACACGTCCGGCATCGCCGGGCGCATCGCTCGCATCGAGCACGAAGGTGTCGCCCTTCGCCACCACGGCCGACCCGCCGCCGAACGTACCGAGCCGCAGTTTCGGCCCCTGCAGATCGACGAGGATGCCGATCGGCCTGCCATGCTCCTGTTCGACCGAGCGGATCATCGCGATCAATTCGCGCATACGCTCATGCGAGGTATGGCTCATGTTGATGCGAAATACGTCGGCGCCTGCTTCGAACAGGCGTTTGATCATCGTTCGGTCCGACGAAGCCGGGCCAAGCGTTGCGACGATCTTGGTCCGGCGCTGCCGTCTCATCGTCGAGGACTTCCTGTGTTTGGTGGCGGGGCCGGCGGCAGGCTGAGCGGGGAGCGGGTGCCGGTCTGGGGCAGGGTGAACGAGGGGCCCCCGGGCGAAAGTGGTGACTGGTCCGAGGTCTCAGTCAATTGCACGGTCCACGAGCGCTGTTCGCCGGTATCGACCTCGAAGAACCCGGTTCGGTCGTAGCCTCGCGCCAGACAGTCTTCGGTGCCGCGTATCGTGAATTCTTTCTCGCGTGAACACATGAACGCCTTGCCCGACCATTCGCCGCCGCGGTCGTAGTCGACGGCGTAGACATAGTAAAATCGGGCGATGAGGTTGCCACGCAGCAGCGTCTCGCAGGAGCGTGGCCCGAGATTCCACCAGCCTTCGGTCACCCAGCCTTCGTTGTCCTTGTAGCCAAGCGCAATGCCGACCTTGCCGCTGGTGTTGTTGCACATCCGAAAGTCCGCCGAGGCTTCGCTCGACCAGAGGCCAAACGCGGCGGCGGCCAGCGCGAGCTTGCAGGCGACGGCTGAGCCGAACAAGGAACGGAGAAGGGGGAACGGCAATCGGATCACGGTCGTCAGATCAATCCATCGGCCGGAAACGAGCTAACCTGCTGTTTTTCCGTGATATTTTAAGCCGCGTCAATGCTGTTCACCATGATCGCACGGAAATCATTCACGTTCGTAAAGGTCGGGCCCGGCGTGATCAGATCGCCGAGTGAAGCGAAGAATGCTGTCGAATTGTTGTCGGCAAGGCAGATCGCCGGATCAAAACCGAGTGCGCGGGCGCGGGCAGCGCTCGTGCCGTCCACATAAGCGCCGGCGGGATCGTCGGCCGACCCGGCGCCGCCGTCGGTGCCGTCGGTATCGCCGGCCAGGGCCGCGATGCCGGTCTCACCGTCCAGTTGCAGGGCCAGCGCCAGGGCAAATTCCTGATTGGGCCCGCCCCGGCCATTGCCGCGTATCGTGACGGTCAGCTCGCCGCCCGACAGGATCACGGCCCGCCGGCCGTTCGCCCTCAACTCGCGCGCCAGTGCGGCCTGCGCGCCCGCAACCTCCCGCGCTTCGCCTTCGATGCGGTCTCCGAGGAACATGCATTCGAAGCCCGCCTCCCGGATTGCCGTTTCCGCCGCCCTGAAAGCGCCTGCCGGCCGTGCCGCCAGCAGGTAGCGCGTATCGCGAAAAGCGGGATCGCCGGGCTTGGGCGATTCATTGGATGGATCGTGGAGCGCTTCGGATATCGCCGGCGGCAAGTCGAGCCGGTAGCACTCGACGATCGATCGCGCATCGGCGAGCGTCGACGGATCGGGCTCCGTGGGACCTGAGCCGATCACGGCGGGATCATCGCCCGGGACGTCGGAGATGCCGATGGTCACGAGCCTTGCCGGAGCGGCGTAACGGGCGAGCCGGCCGCCCTTGATACGCGAGAGATGCTTTCGCACGGTGTTGATCTCGCCGATCGACGCGCCCGAGCGCAGCAATGCGCGCGTTACGCTCTGCTTTGTTTCGAGTGAGAGACCGGGCGCTGGTGCGATCCAGTTGGCCGATGCGCCGCCCGACATCAGAACGAGGACGAGATCGTCGGCGGTGGCGCTTTGCGCGAGCGCGATCGTGCGGCTGGTGGCGTCGAGCCCCGCCTGATCGGGCAGCGGGTGGCCGGCCTCCACCATCTCCACGACCTTCAGCGGACGTCCATAGCCGTGACGCGCGACCGCGATTCCGGTGAGGCGACTCCTGGGAAGGCCGGCGCCGAGATAATGGGCCTCCGCGGCTTCGGCCATCGAGCCTGCGGCCTTGCCCGCTGCAAGCAGGATCAGTCGACCCGTGTTTGGCGCGTCCGGCAGAAGTGGCGGCAGGCAACGGGATGGATGCGCGGCGGCGATCGCGGTCTCAAACAGCCGCTCGAGAAAGGCGCGGGGCGCTGTCATGGCAGGCTGCCCGCGGGTACGGAGCGCGGCCGCGCAATCCAGATCCCTGCGAGGATCAGTACGCCGCCGAGCCATTGCAGCGGCTCCAGCGCTTCCTTCAATAGGATCCAGGCAAACAGCGCGGCCGCCACCGCCTCGAGGAAGATCACAAGCGACGAAAATGGTGCCGGCAACGTGCCAAGCGCGAAGGCGAGAAGCCCTTGTCCTGCGACCTGCGAGATCAACGCCAGCGCGATCAGCACCGTCCATCCGTATGACGATTGCGGCAGCATGCGCGGTTCCAGCGCATAGGCGATCGCGAACAGGATGACCGTCGTGATCGCAGCCGAGACGAAGGACACCGTGCCGGCGCCGACATCGCGCCGTGCGGCGCGCAGCGCGAGCATATAACCGGCGAAGAACACGGCGGTGACGATACCGTAGAAATCGCCGGTCAGCCGGTCAGGTGCGTAGCCATAGCTGTGACCAACCAGCGCCGCGCCGCCGAGAAGACAAAGCGCGAGCCCGATGATGCCGTGCCGCTTCACGCGCTCGGACAACAGGAACCAGGCGCCGACGGCGACAAAGAGCGGCGCGGTAGTGGCGAAGAAGGTGGCGTTCGCGACGGTCGTGGCGAGGATCGCCAGATGCCAGAAGAACAGGTCGCCCGCGAACATCAGTCCGGAGAGCCAGACCGCGCGGTTGGAGAAGGCGCGCTGCGGCCGCGGTTCGGTCGCCGCCCACACCGCGAGAAACGGCAGGGCGAGGGCGGTCCGCCAGAACGCGCTGGCGAAGGGGCCGACATCCGCCACGCGCACGAAAAGCGGCGAGGCGCCCATCGCGATGGCCCCGAGCACGAGTGCGGTCAGGGCGATGGCCTCACGGCGGTGGTCGGCAGAGGTGGCGGCGGGTTGCGACATCGGATAGTCGGCTCTTGCTTCGCACCAGCTTTATGGCTCCGTCCGGTCGAAGTCACCCTCCCGCCGCGGGCGGCGGGCTGGGCGTGGCAATCGGGGGCGTCCGGCCCTATCTTCCGCCCGTCACGATACGAGGTTCCCCATGGACGACCAGACCCGCCTGGAGCTCGAGGCCGCTGCCTTTCGCCGCTTGGTCTCGCATCTGCGCGAACGCACCGATGTTCAGAACATCGACCTCATGAATCTCGCCGGTTTCTGCCGCAACTGCCTGTCCAACTGGATGAAGGAGGCCGCCGATCAAAAGGGCATTCCGCTGTCCAAGGATCAAAGCCGGGAGGCCATCTACGGCATGCCCTATGAGGAATGGCGCGCCAAATACCAGAAAGAGGCGAGTCCCGAGCAGAAGGCCGCGTTCGAGAAGAGCCACCGGCATTGATCGTGCGGCAGGCAGTGCCTGCCGGACTTTTCGCCTTTTCGAATCAGGCCCTGGTGCCTAGATTCCATGCATCGTTAACAACCGAAAGGAGGTGATCCAGTGTCTCATTGTCTATCGCCGCAGACGCGGAGGCTTGTGAACTGGTCCCTCGGCTCGTTCGAGGACGCGGCCGCCTGAGACGGCGGATGCAGCCAGTCCGAGAAACCGGGCTGCGGTTTGACAATGGAAGGGCTGTCCGCAAGGGCAGCCCTTCTTCCTTTCCGGGGTTTCGGGAAAGGCCTTTCTCCGCCATGCGCTTTGCGCAGATGTCCTTTGTTTTGTTGAAGAATTAGCGTTTTTTCGCGTGCAAAGGCAGTCATTTTTTGCAATGCAGCAGCGGTCCGAAACACGCGACCGGCGCCTATGAGCAATCTCAATCGGGAACAGGTCCTTTCGGTCCGCCACTGGACCGACACGCTGTTCAGTTTCACCACCACCCGAAATCCCGGCTTCCGCTTCCAAAGCGGCCAATTCGCCATGATGGGCCTTGAGGTGGATGGCCGTCCGCTGCTGCGCGCCTACAGCATGGCGAGCGCCCATTACGAAGAAAACCTGGAATTCTTCAGCATCAAGGTGCCGGACGGACCGCTGACGTCGCGCCTGCAGAAGATCAAGGAGGGCGATATCGTCCTCGTCGGGCGCAAGGCCACCGGCACGCTGATCGTCGACAATCTGCTGCCCGGATCGCGTCTTCTGCTGCTCTCGACGGGGACGGGGCTCGCGCCATTCGTCAGCCTGATCAAGGACCCCGATGTCTACGAGCGTTACAGCTCGATCGTGCTGGTTCATGGCTGCCGTCAGGTCTCAGAACTCGCCTATGGTGAAGAGGTGGTCTCCCGCCTGCGCGCCGATGAGGTCTTCGGCGAGATGCTGGACGGCAAGCTGCACTATTACCCCACCGTGACGCGCGAGCCGTTTCGTAATCGCGGCCGCATCACCGACCTGATTTCCTCCGGCAAGCTGTTCGATGATCTTGAGCAGGACCGGCTGTCGATCGATGCCGATAGGGTCATGCTGTGCGGCAGTCCCGCGATGCTGGAGGATCTGCGCGTTATGTTCGAAGCCGAAGGCTTCGTCGAAGGCAGCCACAGCGAGCCCGGACATTTCGTGGTCGAGAAGGCGTTCGTGGAACGCTGAGCGGTTTCTTAAGCGACTCTATCAGCAAAGGGACCGTGCCGCGGGCCGGTCCCTTTTCGATTCCGGGCCGTGAATTGCGGCCTGTGATCCTTTCGGCTGTGACCATTTGGTTCATGTCAAAATGCCTTCCCGCCGGGTCTGCTAAGCATTGCTTCTTGGCACGCCGAGGACGAAGGCACGCATGTCGATCTACGGACTGAACCGGCTTTTCGCGCCGCAATCGATTGCCGTCGTGGGCGCAAGTCCGAACGCATCGCTTGGCGGTGCGGTTTACGCCAATGTTCTCGCTGCGGGCTTTCCGGGCCGCATCGATCCGGTCAATCCAAAATATCGCGAGATTGACGGCCGTCGCTGCGCAAGCTCGATCGACGATCTCGATGCCGCGCCGGATCTGATCGTTGTCGCGACGCCCGCAGCGTCGGTGCCTCCTATCATCGAAGCAGCAGCGGCCCGCGGCGTCGGCGCAGCCATTGTCATCAGTTCCGGGCTCGGTCATGGCGAAGGGTCGCTCGCGGACCGGATGCATCGTGCAGCGCGCGCGCGGGGGCTGCGCATCGTCGGTCCGAATTGCCTTGGCGTGATTGCGCCGCCGGTCAATCTGAATGCGAGCTTTGCTGCGGCAATGCCTCACTCAGGTGCGCTCGCCGTCATCTCGCAGTCCGGAGCGATCGCGGCCGCCATGGCCGAATGGGGTCTGCGTCGCGACATCGGCTTTTCGGCAATCGCGTCGGTCGGCGACCAGATGGATGTCGATGTCGGCGATCTCCTCGATTTCTTTGCGCTGGATCGGCGCACGCAGGCCATCCTCCTCTATGTCGAATCGATCAAGGACAGTCGGAAATTCATGTCGGCGGCCCGCGCGGCGGCGCGGGTGAAGCCGGTGGTTGTCGTGAAATCCGGTCGTCACGACGAAGGCAGGCGCGCCGCGGCGACGCATACCGGTGCATTGGCGGGGTCGGACGCTGTTTATGACGCGGCGTTTCGCCGGGCTGGTTTGCTGCGGGTCCAAGACATGGCGGAATTGTTCGCGGCGGCGCAGACCCTGGCGCATTGCCGCGGCGTGGAAGGAAGCCGCCTGGCGATCCTGACGAATGGCGGTGGCTTTGGTGTGCTGGCGGTCGACAGCCTCGTCGATCAGGGATTTCGGCCGGCCAGCCTTTCGACGGAGACGATGGCGCGGCTCGATGCAGCGTTGCCGCCGATGTGGTCGCGTGCCAATCCTGTCGACATCATCGGCGATGCCGATGCGGCGCGCTTCACCACAGCGCTCGAGGCCCTGATCGGCGATCCCCAGAACGACGCGGTGCTGATCCTCGATGTGCAGACTGCGCTGGCCTCCTCGCTCGGTACGGCCAAGGCCGTCTGCGATGTCATCACGGCCGATCGTTCGCGTCGTTTCAATCCCAAGCCAGTCCTGACCTCGTGGATCGGGGCAGCGGAAGAGGTCGAAGCGGTATTTCGCGCCGCGCATGTGCCGCATTACGCGAGCGAGGTCGAAGCGATCCGCGGATTTGCGCATCTCGCGCGGCGTGCGGACCTCCTGCAGTCGCTGATGGCGCGTCCTGCGGCCCCGGATGACTTCAGGGGCGATGAGCAGGCGGTGCGCGCGATCGTCGAGACAGCGCGTCGCGATGGCCGCGATTGGCTCGACCCGTTCGAAACCGATGCGGTCCTGAGCGCCTATGGCATCCCCACGGTCGGGCTGCGCAAGGCGGCGGACCCGCAGGCGGCGGCAGAAGCGGCGCGCGCTTTCATCGGGCAAGGCCAACCCGTTGCGGTGAAGATCCTGTCGCGTGACATCCAGCACAAATCCGACGTCGATGGCGTGCGCCTTAGTCTCACGAGCGAAGCCGATGTCAGGGCCGCGGCCGAAGCGGTCATCGCCAATGCGCGCCGGCTGCGGCCCAGAGCCCGCATCGACGGCGTTCTTGTGCAGCCGATGATCACACGGCCACGGGCGCGTGAGCTGATCGCGGGCCTGGCGCGCGATCCGACCTTCGGAACCGTGGTCGTGTTCGGCCATGGCGGGGTCGCGGTGGAAATCGTCAAGGACAAGGCGATTGCGCTGCCGCCGCTCGACACTGCCCGCGCCCTCGAACTGATCGCACGAACGCGGATCTCTCGACTGCTCGACGCCTACCGCAATGTGCCGGCGGCGCGCCGGGATCTCGTGGCGATGGTGCTGGTGCGGCTCTCGCAACTCGCAGCGGACCTTCCCGAGATTCTCGAAATCGACCTCAACCCGCTGCTTGCAGATGACGCGGGCGTGCTGGCGCTGGATGCGCGGATTTCGATCGATCCTGTGCCCTCCAGGCCGGGGCAGCGGCACCACGCGCATTTCGCGATCCGGCCCTATCCGAAAGAATGGGAGCAGAGCATCACACTGCAGGACGGACGCCGCATTGCCGTGCGCCCGGTACGTCCCGAGGACGAAAGCCTGTATGAGGCGTTTTTCCCGAAAGTCAGCCCTGACGATTTGCGGCTGCGCTTCTTCGGCCCCGTGAAGGATCTCGGGCACGCCTTCATCGCACGGCTGACGCAGATCGATTACGGACGCTCGATTGCCCTGCTTGCGCTCGACGAAAGTGCGAACGCCATGATGGGTGCGGTGCGGCTGCATGTCGATCCCAATCACGAGACCGGCGAATATGCGATTCTGTTGCGCTCGGATTGCAAGGGTATTGGCCTTGGCTGGGCGCTGATGGAGCTGATCATCGACTATGCGCGCAAGGAGGGACTGAGCCGCATCCACGGCCAGGTTCTGCGCGAGAACACCACGATGCTGACCATGTGCCGCGAACTCGGATTCGACGTCAGGGAGGATCGCGAGGATCGCAACGTCTTCGTGGTGACGCTCGGTCTCGCTCCATCCGCACCTTCCTCGGCGCCTGCGCCTGCGTGATTACCGGCATTTCGTCGGCGCGGCGGTGATCCGGCGCGCGAACCGGGGCATGAATTTTCATGAGCGCGGTCCGGCGTGACACGCTACAGTCTGCCGTCGCCGCAAGACCGCAGGTTCACGATGGCCTGGCCAAACAGCCGCTTCACCGATCTTGTGAAGATCGAGCATCCCATCGTGCTGGCGCCGATGGCCGGCTCGACCGATCATGATATTGCGGTCGAGGTGGCGGAGGCCGGTGGGCTTGGATCGATTCCCTGCGCCATGCTTGGTCTCGAGCAGATCCGCGAGCAGGTCGCAAAATATCGCGCGCGCACCACGCGGCCGCTCAATCTGAATTTCTTCTGTCACACGCCTCCGGACCTCAACAACGCGCGCGAGGCGGCGTGGCGCGAGCGGCTTGCGCCCTATTACAAGGAACTCGGGATTGATCCGGCCGCCCCGGTGCCGACCAGCAACCGCCGTCCGTTCGACGAAGCGATTTGCGATCTCGTGCTCGAATTGAAACCGGAAGTCGCATCCTTTCATTTCGGCTTGCCGGCGCCCGCGTTGTTTCAGCGTGTGAAGGATGCCGGCATCATCACCTTGAGCTCGGCGACGACCGTTGCCGAGGCGCAATGGCTCGAAGACCGAGGCATTGACGCGATTATCGCACAGGGCAATGAGGCGGGCGGCCATCGCGGTATCTTTCTCAGCGAGGATATCGCGACGCAGCCGGGTACCTTCGCGCTGGTGCCGCAGATCGTCGATACCGTGAAAGTTCCGGTGGTCGCGGCCGGCGGAGTGACGGACGCACGCGGCATCGCTGCCGCCTTCATTCTCGGCGCAAGCGCGGTGCAGATCGGCACGGCCTTCCTGTTCTGTCCGGAGTCGAGGATCTCCGCGCCCTATCGCGCCGCGCTGAAACAGGCGCGCGACGATGGCACCGCGCTGACCAATCTGATGACCGGCCGCCCCGCCCGCGGATTGATGAACCGGCTGATGCGCGACTTCGGACCGGTTTCGGAGGCCCCGGCCTTTCCCCTGGCGGCGGGTGCCATAGCGCCGCTGCGGGCGAAGGCTGAAGCGGCTGGCTCTCCTGATTTCACGCCGCTCTGGTCCGGCCAGGCGGCGCGGCTCGGCGTCGAGATGCCGGCGCGAGCGCTGGTTGCGAAACTCGCAACCGAGGCGCAGGCGCTGCTGCGCTAAGCAGCGCCGATCCTTTCGAAATTCAACCGCGATTTTCCGCACCTGTGGAAGACGGGCGCAGAGCCAATGGTGGCTTGACCCATCGCCGCCCGATCTCGAAAACGAATGGCCAGATACAAGGAGAAACGTCGCAATGCCCGCGTCCGCCGCCGCCGAGAAAGAAGACGCGTCCTTCCGTTTTGCGAAGGATCAGCTCAAGGCCTTCGTCGAGCGGATCGAAAAGCTCGAAGAGGAGAAAAAGGCGATTTCGGACGATATCCGCGACGTCTACGCCGAAGCCAAGGCCAACGGGTTCGACGTCAAGGCGCTCCGCCAGATCATCAAATTGCGCAAGATCGAGCCCACCGAGCGCGAAGAGCAGGAAACGATTCTCGAAACCTACATGCATGCGCTCGGCATGCTGAAGCCGTAAGCGCGCTTCGCTCGGTGAAGCCGGACGGGCGCCGAAGCAGCGGCGCACGGTCCATGTCCAAAAAGGTGAGATGATGTTGCGGTAGCGGCGCGCGGCCGCGAGCGTTAACGCAGTCGTGTCGTGCTGTGCGGCAGGAAGGTTGCCGTCGCGAGGAACGTCACCGCGCGGCCTTCAAAGCGCACATACGACAGTTCCGATTGAGGTGTGGCGGTGAACGCCATCACGACCATGCCGGTGGGCTTTTGCAGGAGTGGCT
>NZ_DATMRX010000315.1:0-13934 GCF_035565855.1 Pseudorhodoplanes sp. | reverse complement strand
CGTTGCGCCCGGCTTCATCGACATCAAGACGCATTCGGATTTCACGCTGCCGATCAACCCGAAGGCCGAAAGCAAGCTGCGGCAGGGCGTCACCACCGAGATCATCGGGCATTGCGGCTTCTCGGTTGCGCCCTGCTTGCCCGGCAAGGTGGAATTGCTGCGCGATTATCTCAGCCCCTCGGCGCCATGGCTGCCGTTCCGCGAGCTGAGCTTTCCCGACTATCTCGACACGTTCCCCGCGACGGCACTCAATCCCGGCATGCTGGTCGGGCACAACACGCTGCGCCTGATGGTGATGGGCATGGACCAGCGCGCGCCGACCAGGGACGAGCTCGACCGGATGATCGCGCTCCTCGAGGACGGCTTGAAGGCGGGTGCGCTCGGACTGTCGTCCGGTCTGTTCACATCGCCCGGCTCCTATGCCGCGCCGGACGAGATGGTGGCGCTGTGCAATGTGGTGAAACGCTACAATGGCGGATATTTCACGCATATCCGCGACGAGTCCAACAAGGTCATCGAGGCGGTCGAGGAGGCGATCCATGTCGCCGAGACCTGCGGCATCCATGTCGAGATCGTGCATTTCAAATGCTCGGGCATGGACAATTGGGGCAAGGCGTCACGCTGCCTGCAGATGATCGCGGACGCCAAGGCGCGCGGCGTCGATATCGATTGCGACTCGCATCCCTATACCGCCGGATCGAACCCGCTGAAGAACCTGATGCCGCAATGGGTGCAGGGCGGCGGGGTCGGGCCGATGCTGGAGCGGCTCAAGCTCAGGGAGACGCGCGAGCGCATCCGCGCCGACATCGAGCGCGACGGGCTCAATAACTGGGGGCGCATTCCGAACTGGGACTGCGTGCAGATTTCGATCACCCCGAACCTGCCGCAATATGCCGGTCGCACCATCGCCGATCTCGCGAAGGAGCGCGGGCAGGACCCGATTGATGTGATCTGCGATTACCTGATCGAGGACAAGGGCGCGACGCGCGTGCTGGTGATCTCGATTTCGGAGGACGACATCCGCGACATCGTGCGCTCGCCGCAGGCGCTGGTCGGATCGGACGGCAATTGCGTCGCCGATTACGGCATCACCAGCCAGGGCATGCCGCATCCGCGCTTCTACGGCACGTTCCCGCGCATCCTCGGCCATTATGTCCATGAGCTCGGCATCATTCCGATCGAACGTGCGATCCACAAGATGACGGGGCTCACCGCGAAGGCGCTACGGCTGAAGGATCGCGGCCTGCTGAAGGAAGGCTACCGCGCCGACATCGTGATGTTCGATCCGGCCGACTTCAAGGATCAGGCGACCTATGCCGATCCGCATCGCTATCCGACCGGGACGCGGACCAGCGTGCTGGTGAATGGTGTCGTCGTGATCGACAACACGAAGCATACCGGCGCCCTGCCGGGCAAGGTGCTGAGGCGCGATGCAAGCGGGGCGGTGGCCTAGCGCCTGGCCGGCGCCTCGTCCGCAAGCTCCACATACATGCGCCGCCACGGCTGATCGTCGATCAGCCGCCACCGATGGCCGCTGCCGGTGGTGTCGGCGGCCAGGAGCACGTCGCCCGGCTTGAGGATGAAGGTCTCGCCGTCGCGCGTGGTGAATTCCAGCGTGCCGGACAGCGTGATCACATATTGCCGGCACGGCGCGACATGCCAGTCGAGCGCCGAACCGGCCGCTGTTTCCTCGACATGCACGGCCCTTGCCGCCTGGAGATGTCCCGGCGGCAAGTCGATCTGCTCGACATGCGAACGACCGTCCGATCCGGTGAACAGGTGAATGCAGCGGATCATGCGCCAATCCATTTCGCGATGAGACGGGGGAGGGTGCCATTGGCCTGCAGGCGCGCCTGCGCATCGTCGATCGCGCGGCGGAGCGGCTCGTTGGAGAGGCCGACCGCAATCGCGAGATCTTCCTGCGTGATGCCTTCCTGCACCACGCGCAGATGCGGGCGATCTTTGGTGAACCAATGCATCACCGGCGCGAGCTTCATGATCGCTCCGATCTGCCCGGCATCGAGGTCGTCGAGCATCTTGCCGATGTCATGATAGGCATAGACGCGCACCTCGCCGACGCGGCCTTCCGCCTTCAGCCGCTGCGCCATCGGCTGCGACGTATTGCCTTCCTGCACCGCCAGCACGAGGCCGCGCAGGTCGTCGATCGAGCGCAGGTTCGGCGTCTTCTCGATATTGCAGACGAGGCTCTGGCCGGAATGGATATAGGGCGCGCAGAACAGCGCCTTGCGTTCGCGGCCGGGCGTGACGGTGGTGCCCGACGCGATGCAGTCCATGGTGCCATTGGCAAGGCCGTCGAAGATATCGTTGAAGTCGGCGCCCGTGTAGGTCACAAGCCGCCATTGCAGGCCGAGCTCGGCGGCGATCGCCTGCATCAGCGCGATATCGAAGCCGCAATCCTTGCCGTCGCTGATGAATTCGAATGGCGGGTCCGGCACCGCGGAGCCGACCCGGAGAATGCCGGGTGTGATTGTCGCCGCCATGCTCATTCCCGAAGGCTGTTATTCCGGCATGCGGAAGGTGAGCAGCCGCTTCATCGGATAGGAATAAACCTTGCCGCTCTCGGTGAAGGAGGGCCGGCACATGTCCACGATGTTGCCGGCGACCTGTTCGGGCGTCTCCAGCGTCGTCGGATCTTCGCCCGGCATCGCCTGCGCCCGCATGCGGGTGCGGATCGGGCCGGGCGTGAACAGGTTCACGCGCAGCCGCGTCTTGACGTTCTCGGCGGCCCAGGTCTGCACCATGGTGTTCAGCGCCGCCTTCGACACGGCATAGGGTCCCCAATAGGCCCGCGCCAGCCAGGACAGGCCCGACGACAGGAACACCGCGCGCCCGGCATCGCTCTGATGCAGCAGCGGCTCCATGCAGCGGATCAGATGCCAGTTCGCGGTGACATTGACCGCCATCACGTCGTCCCACGCCTTCGGCTCGACATGCGACAGCGGCGACAGCGGCCCGAGGATGCCGGCATTGCCGACCAGAATGTCGAGCTTCTTGTAGCGGTCGAATAATGCGCCGCCGAGCCGGGCGATGCCGTCGTAGTCCTTCAGGTCGAGCGGCACGAGCGTCGCCGAGCCGCCGGCCTGTCCGATCTCGTCGTCGAGTTCCTCGAGCCCGCCGACGGTTCGCGCCACCGCGATCACATGCGCGCCCTGCTTCGCGAGGGCGAGCGCCACCGCGCGGCCGATGCCGCGCGAGGCTCCGGTGACCAATGCGAGGCGGCCGGTGAGGGAAGAGGTCATCGCATGCAGAACCAGGCTTGAGACAGGGATGAGCGGCGCGCCGGAAGGCGCGTCACCGGCTGTGATGCGCAGCCATCATCGCGCCGACATCGCGCGCGCTCTGATCGGCCGAAGCGGACAAGGCCGCAGCGACGGATGCGCGGTCGGCCTCCGCCCGGTTCTGGCTGAGTTTCAGCTTGCCTTCAAGCGCCTCGATGGTGAAGCGGAACCCGACAATGGCGCGCAGCTGCTTCTCGATGTAATCGGCCGGCGCGTCGTCAACGCGCCAGGGCTCGGGAAAAGCCGCCTCGTGACGGTTCGACAATTCGGCGACATGCGCCAGCAGCGCGTCGCGGTCGGCGATGATCTCAAGCCGGCCGCGCGCGCAGATCGCGACGTAATTCCAGGTCGGCACCGCCTTGCCGTGCTCCGATTTCGAGGGATACCAGGATGGCGACACATAGGCGTCCGGCCCCATGAACACGGCAAGCGCGGGCTTCGTCAGATCGCTGTCGCGCCATTGCGGATTGGCGCGCGCGACATGGCAGCGCAATTGCCCGAGCGGCCCGATGCCGGTGTCGAGGAACACCGGCAGGTGACTGACCAGCGGACCTTCCGGGCCGGTTGTGGTGAGGCTTGCGAAACCGATCCTGCGGATTTCGGCCTGCAGCACGGCAGCATCGGTCTCGCGAAAGGCGGGCGGGATGTAGAGCATCGGGACCGCCGTTAGTCGATCGGTGCTGCGGGCAGGTCGACGCCGAGATCGGCCGCGACCCGGAAAATCTGCTCCGGACGATATGGCTTCTGAATGAATTCGCTGCGGGGCAGGAGCGTCTGCCGCTCGGTGTTGCCGCTTGCATAAATCACCGGGGCATCGGCGTGGACCGCGCGCACTTCATGCGCGAGCGACCATCCGTCCATGCCGGGCAGGCGAATGTCGGTGAACAGCAGATCGAGAACCCGCAAGGTCGACAGCCTTTGCAGTGCCTCCTCGGCGCTGCCGGCATCGATCACCTCGAAGCCCGACAGCTCGAATTCGTATGCCACCATCTCCCGCAACAACGGCTCATCTTCGACGACCAGCACGACGGGACGACGATCCTGACTCATGGCTTGATCCGGCTCATGACGGCGTGGCGATACGCGGATGGGCGGTGGGTTCCCCCCGAAGGCCGGGGACCATAGCACGGAGGCTTGAAAGGAAACGGCGCGGGGGCTTCACGAATTCTTGCGCCCGCGTCAGATCGCGACCGCGCGGCGTCAGGCGCCGCTCACTCACGATCAAGTGACATCAGCTGGCTTCGGCGAGCAATGACAATTGCCGCGGACTATGCGCCTCCGCGCTCAAATCCGTGAGCGGCGTCGGATATTCGCCGGTGAAGCAATGGTCGGTGAATTGCGGCCGCTGCGGATCGCGCTGCTCGTAACCCATCGAGCGATAGATCCCGTCGACCGAGAGGAAGGCGAGTGAGTCCGCGCCGATGAACTTGCGCATCTCCTCAAGCGAATGAGTGGCCGCGAGCAGCTTGTCGCGATCGGGCGTATCGATGCCGTAATAATCCGGATGCGTGATCGGCGGCGAGGCGATGCGGAAATGGACTTCCGTCGCGCCGGCATCGCGCATCATCTGCACGATCTTGGTCGATGTCGTGCCGCGCACGATGGAATCGTCGACCAGCACGATGCGCTTGCCCGAGACCACCGCGCGATTGGCGTTGTGCTTCAGGCGAACGCCGAGCTGACGAATCTGCTGGGTCGGCTCGATGAATGTGCGGCCGACATAATGATTGCGGATGATGCCGAGATCGAAGGGAATGCCGGATTCCTGCGCATAACCGAGCGCCGCCGGTACACCGGAATCGGGCACCGGAACGATCACATCGGCTGATGCCGGGGCTTCGCGTGCAAGCTCCGCGCCCATGGTCTTGCGCACCTGATAGACCGGGCGGCCGCCGACGATCGAATCCGGACGGGAGAAGTAGATATATTCGAAGATGCACGGACGCGGCGCGACCGGCGGGAATGGCTTATGCGAATGCGCGCCCTTGTCGTCGAAGACGATGACCTCGCCATTCTCGATATCACGCACATATTTTGCGCCGATGATGTCGAGCGCGCAGGTCTCCGAGGCGAGGATCGGACAGCCATCGAGCGTGCCGAGCACCAGCGGACGGATGCCGAGCGGATCGCGCGCGCCCACGAGCTTCTTGTTGGTGAGGCCGACGAACGAATAGGCGCCCTCCAGCGCGCGCAGGCCATCAATGAAGCGGTCGACGAACCGCGCCTTCCGCGAGCGGGCGACCAGATGAAGGATCACCTCGGTATCGGTGGTCGACTGCATGATCGCGCCTTCGCGAACCAGTTCGCGGCGCAGCGTCAGCCCGTTGGTGAGGTTGCCGTTATGCCCGATCGCAAGACCGAACGGATCGAGCTCCGCGAACAGCGGCTGCACGTTGCGCAGCAGCGTTTCGCCGGTCGTGGAATAGCGGACATGTCCGACCGCCGACATGCCGGGCAGCCGGTCGATGACCTTGCGCTCGGAGAAATGGTCGCCGACGAGCCCGAGGCGGCGTTCGGAATGGAACCTGCGGCCATCGAAGGACACGATGCCCGCGGCCTCCTGGCCGCGATGCTGGAGCGCGTGCAGCCCAAGGGCGGTGATCGCGGCCGCATCGGGATGACCGAAGATGCCGAATACCCCGCATTCCTCACGGAGACGGTCGGCGTTCAGGTCAAGATCGAGGCCCGTTTCGGGTGAGGGGCTGGCGTTGGGAGATATGGTCATTCGCGATCCAGGCCCTTTGGTTGCCAGTGGCCCGCTATCGCGCGGGCGTAGCCCTCGTTTCGATCAACTGATGCATGCCCGACCGATCGGCCCGGTCATAGCCTTCGCCAGTGTTCCGACCGGAGCCCGGAATCGTCGAGTCGGACCGCTGACCGGCCGGCTCCTCGGCCTCGCCGTCCTTCGGACGCTTCAGCCGCTTCAAGATGGTGCTTTCGGGGTCATCCGGCAACATCGACTTAAGCCAATCTCCCGTACCGGCGAGCACGACCCGTGATTTTGCGCCGGTGACCCAGGCGGGTTGCGACTTTTGCGGCACCAGCCAGTCAAAAAACAGATAGGCGACCACGACGATGATCAGCCCGCGGCCGAGCCCGAACAGGAAACCCAGGGTCCGGTCCAGCGCGCCGATTCGGCTATCGAGGATCATATCGGAGATCCGCACCGTGATGATCGACACAATCAGCAGGGTGCCCAGGAACAAGCCGCCGATCACGGCCCCGGCCGCCACATACTGGTTGTTGAAGTAGCTTTCGGCGAACGGCATCAGCCGCTTGTAGAAATACAGCGTCGCCACGGCGGCCGCGATCCAGGCGGCGATCGACAGGATTTCGCGCATGAACCCGCGGATCATCGCCAGCAGGCCGGAAATCAGCATCACGGACAGAAGGATGATGTCGAGGAGCGTGATCGGCATGGGGCGCGGGATTCGGGTCAGGGCCGGGAAGGGCGCGCCTGTATAGCCCCCCGTCCGAGCCGCGTCACCCGTCTTTCTGCCCGGTTTCGGGGTCAACCACAGCGTTGCAACACGATTTGAGGCTCAGCGCGTAGGGAACGGCGCGTGAAGGAGAAAAGCGGCCCCACACCGGGGTTTCGCAGCCCGATGCGCTGGACCACAATCAAGGGACCCGCAGGGAGGAGGCGAGCGATGCTCGGCAGACGTTCCAGGCAATGGATCACGGCTCTTGCGCTCGCATCGGCCCTGCAAGCGGGCGTAGCGCATGCGGATATCGGCGCGCTCACGACGGCCTACAACCGGTCGGGACAGGAGCTGTTCCGGAGCCTCGGCGCGGCACCGGGGAATGTGGTGCTGTCGCCGTTGTCGATCGGAACGGCGATGGCCATGGCCCTTGCCGGCGCGCGCGGCGAGACGCAGGAGGACATGCGGCAGGCGCTGCGGCACACGCTTCCCGCCAATGCGGTCGGTGAGGCGAATGCGCAATTGCTGGCCGCGCTGCTCGACGCGGCGCCGTCCTGTCCCGATGGCTTCAGGCTCGAGGATCGGCAATGTGCGGCCCCGGCGCCGGGCAAGGCCGATGAAGTGTGTCCGGGAGGTGCCAGGCGCGACGGCGTGCGCTGCGTGCTGGATGCAAGGAGTGGCAAGGGCACGTTGCGGATTGCCAACGCGCTGATGCTGGTCAACCCCTCGGCCATTGTGGCGGACAGCTATCGCGACACGATCCGCAAGCATTATCGCGCCGAGATATTCACCGGCGCCGATCTCGCCACCGTCAATGGCTGGGTGAAGGACAAGACCGAAGGCAAGATCCCGGTCATCATCGAGCGGCTCAATCCGCAGGACTCGCACGTTCTCCTTAACGCGATCTATTTCAACGCGCCCTGGGCGCACGCTTTTGCGGCGAGCGCGACCCGCGACCACGCGTTTCATCTTTCGAATGGCGAGATGGTTGAGGTGCCGACGATGTCCCAGACCGCGCCCTTCGCGACGCACAAGGCAGAAGGGTATCAGGCGATCCGGCTGCCCTATGCGCGGGACGGATTGTCGATGGTCCTCGTGCTGCCGGACGAGATCGACGGGCTCGGCAAGGTAACGGCGGGACTCGAGGGAAGCGGCCTTGCGGGGCTGCTTTCGGCGCTCGGAACTGCGCCGACGCGCACGGTTGCGTTGTCGATGCCGAAATTCAAGTTTGAGAGCGCCGCCGAGTTGATCCCGTCCTTCAAGGCGCTCGGCATGACCAAGGTGTTCGATCCCGCGCAGTCGGACCTCTCGGGCCTGACCGGATTGCCGCGCGACCAGGCGCAATCGACCATCGACCAGATCGTGCATCGCGCGGTGATCGATGTCGGCGAGGAGGGCACCGAGGCCGCAGCGGCGACGGCCGTCATCGTCACGACGCGGACCCTGGCGCCAAGTCAGCCGATCGAGCGCTTCGTCGTCGACCGGCCGTTCCTGTTCGTGATCGCCGACGACAGGACGGGCGCCATTCTCTTCATCGGCCGGGTCGCCGATCCGCGATCATGAGCCCGAGGGCAGGGTAGAACGGGGGTATTTGGCAAAGGCCGGTCCTGAGGCTTATAGTTAAATAAGTCTTAAGGACCGGGTTGATGACGCATCGGACGATTTGCGCGGCTGCGATTGCCGTGTCGCTGGTCGGCGGCTCGCAACTCGCCGTGCATTTCGCGCTCGAAGCTGTGGCGCGCGGGTCGATGCTCGAGAGCCGGCTCTTCCAGCCCGATTTGCGACCGAGCGACCGGGCGACGTCTACCGCGCTCGCGCAAGCATCTTTCGCTGACGTGCGGTAGAACCTGCGAGAGGACTTTCACGCCTCGCGGCGCATGCGGTTGCGATTGCCGCGTGCCGCGATATCGGCGACCAGCGAGGCCAGATTGCCGTGCGCGGCCAGGGTCAGCCCGGCATCGGCCGGCGCGTCGGCGCGTCCGAAATCGGGCAGGAACGCACGGGTGAAGCCAAGTTTCGCCGCTTCCTTGAGCCGGGCGGGAGATTGCGCCACCGGCCGCAGCGCGCCCGACAGCGAGACTTCGCCGAAATAGACCGCGTCCGCAGGAAGCGGCGCGCCGGCGAGCGAGGATACGAGCGCGGCCGCCGCGGCCAGATCGGCGGCGGGTTCGTTGATGCGAAGCCCGCCCGCCACGTTGAGGTAGACGTCATGCGTGCCAAGCCGCACGCCGCAATGCGCTTCCAGCACCGCGATCACCATGGAGAGACGGCTCGGGTCCCAGCCGACCACCGCGCGGCGCGGCGTGCCGAGCGACGTCGGCGCGACCAGCGCCTGGATCTCGACCAGCACCGGACGGGTGCCCTCGATGCCGGCAAAGACCGCGGTGCCGGGTGAGCCGAGATCGCGCTCGGAGAGAAACAATTCGGACGGATTTTGCACTTCGCGAAGGCCGAGGCCCGTCATCTCGAACACGCCGATCTCGTCGGTCGGCCCGAAGCGGTTCTTCACCGCGCGCAGGATCCTGAACTGGTGCGAGCCTTCGCCCTCGAACGACATCACCGCATCGACCATGTGCTCGACGACGCGCGGGCCGGCGATCTGGCCATCCTTCGTGACGTGACCGACGAGGATCACGCAGGTCCCGGTGCGTTTGGCGAAGCGGATCAGCAATTGCGCCGAGGCCCGCACCTGGGTGACGGTGCCGGGCGCGGACTCGACGCTGCTGGTCCACATCGTCTGGATCGAGTCGATGACGAGAAGGCGCGGCGTCGCGCCCTGCGACAGGGTCGCGATGATGTCCTCGACCGAGGTTTCGGAGGCGAGTTCGACCGGGGCGTCGGCAAGCGCGAGCCGCTCGGCGCGAAGGCGCACCTGCGCCACCGCTTCCTCGCCGGAGATATAGACCGCGCGTTGCTTTGCTCGCGCCAGCGCCGCCGCGACCTGCACCAGCAAGGTCGACTTGCCGATGCCGGGATCGCCGCCGACCAGAATGACGGAGCCGCGGACAAGACCGCCGCCGGTGACGCGATCGAATTCGGTCAGACCGGTCGCGAGGCGCGGCGCGTCCTCATCGCCGCCGGACAATGGCTGCAGCGTGAAGGCGCGTCCGCGGCCTGGCATGCGACCGCCGCCGCCCTTGCCGACCGGCGCATCGGCCGCTTCTTCCGCCAGCGTGTTCCATTCGCCGCAGGATTCGCATTTGCCCTGCCAGCGCGAATAGGCCGCGCCGCAATTCTGGCAGACGAAGGCGAGGGTTTTGCGACTCATGCCGCTATCGGGGGCTGAAAGTCGCGTGCATGTCAATGACGGAAGCGAATGGCATACCGGCACCGCCGGCGCCTGCGCTCACACAAATCGGTCAACCGCCAGCGCAATCCGCGCTTCGACCAGCTTCATGTTCGGTCTCGTGCGTCTTGCGAGCGAGGTCAGGAGAAAAAAGCCGATCGACGCGCCGAACAGCATGTCCGCTGCCGCCTCCACGTCATCGACCGCGATCAGTCCGCGCCGCTTGAGTGCTGCGAGGCGCGCCGTGAGCAGTCCTTTTCCGCGCATCATGCCCTGTTCGTAATAATGCCGCGCCACTTCGGGAGCGTTGGCGGATTCGGAAATGACCAGCCGGCTGACATTGATATGCCGCGATGACAGGACAAAGCGCGCGAGCATCCGGAGCGTCGAGCGCAATGCTTCCGCGGGATCGGAGGCGTCGTCCGGGCTTTCCGACAGCGGATAGGCTTCCACATCGGCGATCAATGCCTTGAGCAAGTCCTCCTTGCTGGCAAAGACCTCGTAGAGGGTCTTTTTCGACATTTCGCAGCGCTGGGCGATGTCGTCCATGCTGACGGCTGCATATCCCCTGGCCCCGAACAGGTCTTCCGCGGCCTGCATAATGCGCCGCCGCCGTTCGCCGGGCGGCATGACGACCGGGCGGCCCGGCCGGGTTGGGGGAGGACTCGTGTGCGGCATTTGAAATCCGTGTGACTACCCGTATATAGGAAACCGAGCAGTTTTGTAAATCGGACTGAAAATCGCCCTCCATGACAGCGTCCACCGACCGGATCCCCGCCAGCCTTGTTCTTGTTCTCGGGGGCCTGAGCGCCATTCCGCCGCTTGCCACCGATATGTATCTGCCGGCCTTGCCGGTGATCGCCGCGGATCTTGGGTCCGACGAAGGCAGCATCCAGTTCAGCCTGATGGCGTTCTTTGCCGGCCTGATGCTCGGCCAGCTTTTCTACGGACCGTTCGCCGACCGGTATGGCCGCAAGCCGCTGTTATTCGTGGGGCTCACGATCTTCGTTCTGTCGTCGCTCGGCGCGGTCTTGGTCGGCAATGTGCGCGATCTCAACATCCTGCGTTTTGTCCAGGGACTTGGCGGATCGGTCGGCATGGTCATGGCGGTCGCCATCGTCCGCGATCTTTATACCGGATTGAAAGCGAGCCGCCTGTTGTCGCTCGTGGTCATGGTGCTCGGCGTCACCCCGATCATCGCGCCGCTGCTCGGCAGTACCATCATTGCCGCCGGCTCCTGGCGCATCGTCTTTGTCGTGCAAACGCTTCTGGGTGTGATCCTGATGCTTGGCGTTTGGCGCAAGCTTCCCGAAACCCGGCCCGTCGAACTGCGCAAGGCAACGAGTCCGGCTCAGACGCTTCGCAATTATGCGCGGCTCCTGGTGAACACGCGCTTCATGCCTTTCGTTCTCGTCGTCAGCATCGCGCAGGCCGGTTTCTTCGCCTATCTGTCGGCGTCCGCTCCGGTCTTCATCGCGACATTCGGGCTGTCGCCGTTCGCCTTCAGCGTCGCCTTCGCACTGAACGCGCTCGGGATGATGGCATCCGCCCGGATGAGCGCATTCGTGCATCGAAGGGTCCGCGCCGACCATATCGTGCGGGGTGCGCTCGTGGTCTATTTACTGGCGGCGCTGGCTCTCATCACGATGACGGTGACCGGGGCGGCGTCGCTCATACCGTTCGCGGCGACCTTGTTCGTCATCATCGCGACGCTCGGTTTCATCATGCCGCTCAGCACGCTGCTCGCGATGGAATCCGTAGGCGAGATCGCCGGAACCGCGGCGGCTCTCATGGGCGCCTTCCAATTCGGGACCGGCGCGCTGTCGAGCGCGGCGATGGGCGCGTTCTCGGACGGGTCCGCCTTGCCGATGGCGGCCTGCATCATGGCCTGCGCGCTGGTCGCGACCATGCTCTCGATGGTCGCCTTCCCGAAGCGCGCAAGCGACAAAGCCGCGCCGTAGCGGATCGAACGAAGCGCCACGGCATCAAACGCGTGGAGGGCCGATCAGTCGCCCTTGTAGAGCCGCGTATAGCGCCGGCCGAGGCTGGTCAGGACCTCGTAACCGATCGTTTCCAGCATCTCGGCGGTCGCATCGACATCGCGGCCGTCTCCGATCACCGTGACGAGATCGCCGCGCTTCACGCTCCCGACCGGAAGATCGGTGACGTCAATCGCGGTCAGATCCATCGATATCCGCCCGACGATCGGGCAGGCCTTGCCGTTCACGATCAGCGTGCCGCCGGCCTTCTGGTCGCTGCCGCTTTGCGCGCGCGGAAAGCCGTCGGCATAGCCCATCGTTGCGACGGCGATCCGGGACGGCCGCCGCGTGGTCCATGTCGCGTCGTAACCGACGGTCTCGCCGAATGCGATGTCGCGCACCTGGGCGATCCGGACTTTCAGGTCGATCACCGGCCGCATCGGGTTCGGCTTGTTCGGGGTGGGATTGACGCCATAGAGCGCGGCGCCGGGCCGCACGAGGTCGAGATGTGCCGCGCCTCCGAGAAAAATGCCGGACGAATTGGCGATCGATGCCGGCACGCCCTGAAACAGCGCGCGGACATCGCGGAAGGCCTGCATCTGTTCCTGATTGCGCTGGCTCTCGGCGACCTGGGACGCCACGAAATGGCTCATCACCAGCTTGATGCCGTTGTTCGCGAGATTGACGCGCGGCGCGATCGCCGCAGCCTCCTCGATCGAGAGGCCCAGCCGGTTCATGCCGGTATCGACATGCAGGGCAAAGCCGCCATCCCAATTGTTGATGCCGGCGACGGCGTCCCATTCGGCGAGTTCGCCCGATGAGCCGATGACCGGCCGCAGATTATGTTTGAGGAAGGCCTGTCCGGTGCCCGGCGGCAATCCGTTGAGGACATAGATCGTTGCGTCCGTCACCGCTTCGCGCAGGCGCTTGCCCTCGGACAGATCGGCAACGAAGAAGGTGGTGCAGCCGGCGTCGCGCAGCCGCGCGGCGACCGGTTCGAGACCAAGCCCGTAGCCGTCGGCCTTGACCACCGCGGCGCATTCGGCGGGCACCGCGGTCTTGCTCAGCATCCGGTAATTGGCTTCGATCGCCGCGAGGTCGATGGTCAGGATGCCGCAGGCCTCCTCGGCGGGCGGTCCCTTGGACAAGACGGGGTCGGATGTGGCGGATGCAGGCACAGGTGACAGCATGATGGCACTCGGCCGCACGATGCGGCATCAGCTTGAGGTCCAATAAGCGAGCACGCGCTCGAAAGCAAAACTAAGGCGGTCAATCCCCGATGCGCTCAGGCAAATGGTCTTGAGGCGCGAGATCGCTGAAGCGGGTGACGCTGCCGTCGAACTGCAATTGCACGGTCCCGGTCGGACCATGGCGCTGCTTGGCGATGATCACCTCGGCCTTGCCGTGCACATTGGCCATTTCGATCTGCCACTTGAGGTGCTCTTCGGTCCCCGGTCTCGGTTCCTTGTTCTGCAGGTAATATTCCTCGCGATAGACGAACAAGACGACGTCGGCGTCCTGCTCGATCGAGCCGGATTCACGCAGGTCGGACAATTGCGGGCGCTTGTCGTCGCGGCTTTCGACCTGGCGCGACAGCTGCGAGAGGGCGATGACCGGGACCTGCAATTCCTTGGCGAGGGCCTTGAGATTGGTGGTGATCTCGGTGATTTCCTGCACCCGGTTCTCCTGACCGCGGCGGCTGGAGCCCTGCAGGAGCTGAATATAGTCGATGACGAGCAGGTCGAGACCGCGCTGGCGCTTGAGCCGCCGCGCGCGCGCGGCGAGCTGCGCGATCGACAGGCCGCCGGTCTCGTCGACGAAGAACTTCATGTTCAGCAATTCGAGCGAGACATCGCGGATGACTTCGAAATCCTGCTCGCTGATGCCGCCGCGACGGATCGTGCTCGACGGAATGCCGGTGCGCTCGGCGATGATACGGGTGGCGAGC
>NZ_DATMRX010000314.1:0-5606 GCF_035565855.1 Pseudorhodoplanes sp. | reverse complement strand
CGCGGAAATCTCGACGAGGCCGTTCCAGCTCGTGACCGGCCGCGTCTGGAAAGGCACGGCCTTCGGCGGCGCGAGAGGCCGCACCGACGTACCGAAGATCGTCGACTGGTACATGGAGAAGAAGATCGAGATCGATCCGATGATCACGCACATCCTGCCCCTGTCCGACATCAACAAGGGCTTCGATCTGATGCACAAGGGCGAGAGCATCCGCAGCGTGGTCGTATACTGAGATAAGGCGCTTTCGCAGAACGAGAGACGGGAACGCACACCGCGGTTCCCGTCTCGGCGGCAGGCCGGATTGCCGCATGCTTAACGAATTGAAAACCGGTTTTCGCCAAAGTCCTGCCCGACTGAGGCCCTTCCCGGCCTCCAGTAAGTCTCGCGTCTGGAAGTAAGCTTCGGGGTGGGTATGCGGCGGCTGGGGGTTGCTGTTGCGTTAGCGGCCTTGTGCTTTTCGACTGTTCCTTCCTTCGCCGATCTGCGCATCACGCGCGATCACGGGGGCGAGGTTGAAAAATACAAGGCGAAATACCGCAAGATCGCTGAGAGCGGCGAGCGCGTCATCATCGACGGCATCTGCAATTCTGCCTGCACGCTCGTCATTGGCATCGTACCGCGCAACAAGATCTGCGTGACGCCGCGCGCAAGCCTCGGTTTCCACAAGGCCTACACGATGGTCGAGTGGCCGATCCGCAAGAAGGTCGTCCACGAAGCCGGCACGCGCGATCTGATGTCGTATTATTCCGAGCCGGTGCTGGACTGGATCGAGCGCAATGGCGGTCTCACGCCGCAGATGAAGGTGGTCAAGAACGGCCCCGATCTGTGGCAGATGCTGCTTCCCTGCCCCGAAGAATGGTAGCCGGCCAAAGCCGCATTCACTCGAACATCTTGTCGATCGGAACACGATAACCGTTGGCTAGCCGGTTGGTCTCGTTCGCCATCCCGGTGACGGCCATCACCTCGCCGAACATCTCATCGGTCATGCCGGCCTTGCGTGCCGCCGCGGTGTGGCTCGCGATGCAATAGCCGCAGCCATTGGTCACGCTGACGGCAAGATAGATCATCTCCTTGGTCAGCGGATCGAGCGCGCCCGGCGCCATCACCTCCTTGATGCTTTCCCAGGAGCGCTTGAGCAAAGCCGGATCGCGGGCGAGATATTTCCAGAAGTTGTTGACGTCGGGGACGTTGCGCCACCGCTTGATGTCGTCGAACACGGCGCGGACTTCCGCTGACGCATCCTCGTAATTGACCGGTTGAATCGCCATCAACGCCTCATCTGGTTGCTTGCGCCGCCCGTTATCCGCGACCGCAATGGTAAATGAGTGTGCGGCAATGTGGCCCAGTCCGACAAGCCGTGTGAGACCGCAAGCGTTGATATTCCAAGGCTTTTCAAACGCGTGAGGCCTAAAGCCGCTCACGGCCCTGTGAAAAACGGTGGTGTCCATTAACCTTTTGCCCTTCGACCGCCACATTTTCGAAGCGAACTGGCCGTCATGCGACGGGGGTCCTGCGTTTGTGCGTCGCATTTGATTATCGATTTGTGCGGCAAGTTTTTGGGGGGACTCATGCGGAGAGGTTTCGCATCGCTCTGCCTTGCGTGCGCAACAATCATCGTCGCCATTTTCCTCGGCACGCCGGCCAAGGCCTATCAGGCGCCGGCGGACGAAGAGAAAATCACGCTGGCCGATCCGATCAATCGCAGCCGCGACATCGCCTATGAAACCGACCTCTATTGTCTCGCGCTCGCCGTCTATTTCGAAGGCGGTTCGACCGACGAGACCGAGGAAGGCCAGCGTCACATCGCTCATGTGATCGTTGCCCGCGCGAAAGCCAACCGGCAGATCTGGGGCGGCAACAAGATCTGCGACGTCGTGTTCTACAAGCGCGCAAAGGTATGCCAGTTCTCCTTCGCCTGTCTGCCTCTGGAAAAGCGCACCGTTCGCGGCGGAAAGGCGTGGCGCTATTCGATGGACATCGCCCGCGACGAGATCGAGGGCCGCAGCGGTCTCGAGGACCGGCTCCTGCGCTATTACATGAATGCGTCGCTGACGCCGCCGAAGAATGCCTGCCGCTTCCGCAAGGAGTTCGTCCCCGTCGTGCAGGCCGGGCGGCATGAATTCTTCCGCGAAGCGACGCGCGCCGAGCGCCGCGAACTCGAAAAAGCCGAGCACGCGGAGTGCCTGAAATACGAAGCCTCGCTCAAGAAGAAAAAGGACGCCAGGAAGCGCAAGGGCAAGACCGACGCCAGGCTCGCCGACGCGAAGCCCGGAACGGAGGGCAAGTCCGCCAAGACCGCGAACGCGAACAAGACGGCCAGCGCGAACAAGCCGGCCAAGGCGAAGAACGACGTCGCCACCGCCGCGCGCAAGCAACCGCCAAGGAAGCTGAACGTCGCGAAGCGCTAAAGCGGACGTCTCCGCGCGGGACGCGCCGGCGCCTTCGAGCCGGTCAGAAATCGAGCTTGTCCTGCACCGCCGCGATGCCGGCCTTGGCGCACGCTTCGTCGGCATCGCCTCCCGGGGCACCGGATACCCCGACCGCGCCGACCGTTGCGCCCGCCGCTTCGACCCGGACGCCGCCGCCAAGGATCACGGCGCCGGGCAATTCGCGCAGCCCCGCCTGCGGCATGCCGGGCTGGGTGATGCCGACAAGATCGCTCGTGTTGGTGCGGAAGCTGACCGCGGTCCAGGCCTTGCCGGTCGCGGTCGCGGGCGTATGCGGACCCGCGTAGCGGTCGCGCAGCATCACCTGGGTCTGTCCGAAGCGATCGACCACGGACACCGCGACCTGAAAGCCGCGCTTGCGGCATTCCTCGAGTGTCGCACGAGCAAGCTCAAGCGCGATCTCAGGACTGAGGCTCTTGTAGGTGACCAGCGCCTCCTGCCCATGAGCGGGACGATGCCACATCACCGACGCACACATCAAAAGCGGTGCGACAACGCCAACAATGGCCCGCGTCATGGGCTTCACTCCGTTGATCAGCCGGCCGCCCCGCGCTTCGATCGCAGCGGCAGATCCGGCACCCTGAGCGGATTGGACAACAGCGCCGCCGTCACGACAAGCCGCCCGGCGCATGGGAACCCGAAGCGGTAACGCCCGTTGTCTTGCAGCCCCCGTTGTCTTGCAGCCGATGAATCCAGGGAGATGAATCATGGAGCAGCCGGAGCATCCGCGATCCGAACCCGAGCCCGTCCAGCCCGATCCGGCATTGCAATTGTCGGAAGACGGCCGGGCCAGCGGGACCCAGATCACCCTCGTGGCGATCGGCTGCATGCTGATCATGGCGCTGATGATCTACGGCCTCGGCCGGCCGGCGACGACCGACGGCAATCTGATCGCGTCAGGGCCGCCGGCGCAGGAACAGACCACCGGCGCCGCGCCCCCTGCGGAGCAGCCGCCCGCGCAGTCCGGCGGCAATGTCGCCGGCGGCGACAATCCGGAGCCGCAGAAACCGGCCCAGCCCGCCGCGCAGGAGCAATCCGGGCAGCAGCCGGTGCCGGAGAAGACCAAGCCGGGCGTCGTGCGGGACGATTCGACCCGGTAAAGCACATTCGGTTCTCTTGCTGTCATCGCCCGCGAAAGCGGGCGATCCAGTAAACGAACACCTTCACGATTTACTGGATGCCCCGCCTTCGCGGGACATGACAAAAATGGATGGTGCGATTCCACCTCAACCGAAAATCGCACGAACCGGCGGAGGTTGATCCCGATCAACATCGCGGCGCCCGCACTCCGCCAAGCTCCTCCCGAACCCCATCGGGAGGACATCATGGCATCGACCCCGGCCCAATGGCCGATCCTGCGCTCGCTGATCGACTGGTTCACGCCGAGCGCGCACGATCGCGATCTGGAGTTTCTGGAAAAGGCCCGCGGCGAGGAGATGGAACGGCTGCGCGCGCATGTGCGCGGGCGGCCGGAGGATCTGCGCTGGCTCGTCGGGCGCGAGCCCGGCAGCACCGAGATGCTGTGCCACATGATGGCGGTGACCGGCGTCGACGAGCACCGCGTGCGCAAATCGACCAGGCGCGAACTCGAGCAGACTTGCGCGGCCTGCATCGCCAAGCTGCATTGCGCCGACGAGATCGGGCATGGGCGCGCCGCGGGCAATTTCACCGAATATTGCCCGAACGCGCCGACGCTGCAGCGTTTGCGGAAGTAACGCGCGCGCGTTACTTCACCCCGAGCAATTCGACATCGAAGATCAACGTCGCGTTCGGCGGGATCACCCCGCCGGCGCCGCGTGCGACATAGCCGAGCTCCGGCGGAATGATCAGCGTGCGCTTGCCGCCGACCTTCATGGTGGCGACGCCCTCGTCCCAGCCCTTGATCACCCGGCCCTGCCCGATCGGAAATTCGAACGGCGAACCGCGATCGACCGAGGAGTCGAATTTCTTTCCCTTCTTGCCGTTGTCGTTGAGATAGCCGGTGTAATGCACCACCGCGGTCTGCCCGCTCTTGGGCGAGGCGCCGGTGCCGGCCTGGGTATCGATCATCTGCAGGCCGGAGGCGGTGGTGACCGGCTTGCCGGATTGTGCGGAGGCGTCGTCACTCATGCTGAGGATTCCCGTGGTTGCGATGCTGAGGGTTGCGATCGCCGCACAGGCGGCCATCAGGTGACGTCGAGATAAGGCGCGCATCGGTCAATTCTCCTTAATCGAACCCGAGGCTTGTAGCCCGCGCGATGCAAAGCGCAAATGCCAAGGACGCGATGGGCCGGGCGCGCCTTCTGGCTGCGGCTTGTGTCGGGATGATGTCTTCCGCGGTGTCATTCCGGGACACGCCGGTGCAACGCGAAGGCGCGGGCCCGGACTCCATCCGCCTGGTCCTCGTTATGGATTTTGGGCTCTCGCGCTTGGCGCTCGCCCCGGAATGACGCCGTTCAGACTTCAAACGCAAGGGGAATCCCAAAGCATATCATCAAGCTGCGATTGTCCGTTGGTCCCCCGCGCAAGCGGGGACCCAGCACAACCATCTCCGCGCGCACGTGCGGCCTTCCGCATACCCGCTGTCGCGGGAGAACGGACGCGGACGCACCGAGCCGTGGAGCGCACGGCTCACTTCACCGACAGCAATTCCACATCGAAGATCAGCGTCGCGTTCGGCGGAATGTCGGTGCCGGCGCCGCGCTCGCCATAGCCGAGCGCGGGCGGAATGATCAGCGTGCGCTTGCCGCCGGTCTTCATGGTGAGGACGCCCTCGTCCCAGCCGCGGATCACATCGCCCTGCCCGACCCGGAATTCGAACGGCCGTCCCTTGTCGAGCGAGGAATCGAACTTCTTTCCGCGCGCGCCATCGGCATAGAGCCAGCCGGTGTAATGCACGACCGCAACCTGCCCGCGCCGCGGCGAGCGGCCCTTGCCGGGCTCGGTGTCGGCATATTGCAGGCCGGACGGCATGGTGGTGGTCATCTGTGGCACCGGCGGCCCGGCGGGTGCCGTGCCGGTCGTCGTGGTGCCGGCGCATCCTGCGAGGATCAGCGAAGCGGCGATAGCGGCGGCGAGCGACGATACGCGGATACTGGGTCGCATGGGATGGCCCCGGCAGAACGAAGGACCATCATCGTAGCGCGTAGCCCGCATGAAGCGAAGCGGAATGCGGGGATG
>NZ_DATMRX010000313.1:0-3951 GCF_035565855.1 Pseudorhodoplanes sp. | reverse complement strand
CCGACGCGGTCGCAGCGGTCAAACCAGTTCTTGCCTGCATGGGCTCGAAACTGTTCGAGGTCGGCTCGCTCGGCTGCGGCCATGCGATGAAGTGCCTGAATAACTTCCTTGCCGCGACGAGCTTTGCCGCCGCGGCCGAGGCGGTCACGGTGGGCCGCAAATTCGGGCTCGACCCGGAGGTCATGGCCGATGTCGTGAATGTGTCGACCGGGCGCAGCTTCGCATCCGAAATGCTGATCAAGCAGCACCTGCTCAGCGGGACTTTCGGAACCGGTTTTACGCTTGGGCTTCTCGTCAAGGACGTGAAGATCGCGGCCGATCTCGCCGAGCAGATCGGTGTCACCGCGCCGGTTGGTCAGCTCGTCTGCGGCATGTGGGCAGAGGCGCGCGATGCCCTGGGCGGAGACCAGGACCACACCCGCGCGGCGCTTCACTGGGAGAAGCGCGCGCTTCCCAAAGCCGCAGAATAGCGAACGCGCCTCCCGCCGGGTTGAACAAATGCCGCTGGCCTTACGCCAGCGGCATCGTTTATCCTCGGACCTTCAATCGCCACATAAGGCGACTAGGGAGGACATCTATGAAGTGCTCTGCCGTTGCGGCAGCGACCGCGCTGTTTGCCGCCCTCACCGTCCCCGCACTCGCGCAGGACAAGCCCGTCGAACTCCGTTTCAGCCACTGGGTGCCGCCGGCCCATCCGATGCATCCTGCCGTCGAGGCCTGGGCGGAATCGATCAAGAAGGCGTCGAACGGCACCATCACGATCAAGATCTATCCGGCGCAGCAGCTCGGCAAGGCGTTCGATCACTACAACATGGCGAAGGACGGCATTGCCGATTTCGCCCACGTCAATCCAGGCTACGAACCGGGGCGCTTCCCGATCATGGGCGCATCGGAATTGCCGTTCCTGCTCGCGAATTCCACAGCCGGAAGCGCGGGGATTGATGCGTGGTATCGCAAATACGCCGACAAGGAGATGAAGGACGTCAAATACTGCATCACCTTCATGCACGATCCGGCGACGTTCCACACCACCAACAAGAAGGTGACCGTTCCGGGCGACGTGAAGGGCATGAAGATCCGTCCCGCCAATGCGACGATCAGCCGGTTCATTTCGCTTCTCGGCGGCACCAATGTGCCGGCGTCGGCGCCGGAATCGCGCGACCTTCTCGAGAAGGGCGTCGTGGAAGGCATCACCTTCCCCTGGGGCTCGGTCGTGCTGTTCGGCATCGACAAGGTGACGAAGTATCACCTCGACTCGGCGCTCTATGCCACCGAGCAGACATTCGTCATGAACAAGGACAAGTACAACTCGCTGTCGCCTGCCCAACGCAAGGTGATTGACGACCATTGCACCTCGGAATGGGCGGAAAAGATCGCAACGCCATGGGCGAAGATGGAGTCCAGCGGACGCGACAAGATCAAGGCCCAGCCCGGCAAGGAGGTCTATACGATTACCCCTGCCCAGCTAGCCGAGTGGCGCAAGGCCGCCGAGCCGCTGAAGGCTGAATGGGAAGCCCAGGTGAAAAAGGCCGGCCATGACCCTGTTGCGATCTACAAGGATCTGCAGGACGAACTGAAGAAGCGCGACGCGCTCTACTGAGTGCGCTGTACCGAAGGTGCGACGCCGGTGCGGCCGCTGCCGCACCGGTGTTCCCACAGGGTGCGCGTTTCCCATCATGGGAGATGTCATTGCACCCGATAAACCAGCCCACCCGCTCCACCACGACCGAAAGCTGTGGTGCGGTTTCGAATGATCCGGTAGCCTAGAATCGTGACGCGCTGACGCTCGGGCTTCGCAGCGGCGGCTTGGCTGTCACCCACAAACAGAATTGATCGGGCCGCAGGATGCTGGCCCATGAGGAGGAAAGCGACTATGGCGTTTGGCATTTTCCGGTCCGTGCCCGCTTATGGCGGCACGCTGCTCGGCGCTTCTGTTGGATTGATGCTGCTGCTGCCCTCGGCCCCCGCCCTGGCGCAAGCGCAGAAGGTGAACGTCGATCTCGAACACGTCGCGGTCACCTGGTCGATCTCGCATGGCGGCTTTTCGTCGGTGATGGGTCAGTTCCGGCAAATCAACAAGGCCGAGATGACTTTCGACCGCAAGGATCCGTCGAACAGCAAGGTGAGCGTCGAGATCGAGGCGGCGAGTATCGATTCAAATCACCCCTATCGTGACAACTGGATTCGCTCCGAGGCTGAACTTGATGTCTGGAAACACCGGACCATCACTTTCGAGAGCACCAAGATCGAAAAGACCGGCGAGAATACCGGAAAGATGACCGGCAATCTGACGATGCACGGCGTCACGCATCCGGTCACGATGGACGTGACTTACAACAAGAGCGGCCTGCACCTGTCGAAGAAATACACGATCGACGGCTTCACCGCGAAGGGCAAGCTGAAGCGCACCGATTTCGGGATGAAGGCGTTCATTCCCTGGATTGGCGAGGAAGTCGAATTCGTGATCCAGCTGGAAACGCAGCGGCCCAACGATCCGACCTAAAGTCCGGCGGCGTTTGCGATTGCAGCCAGGTTTGATCCATGCCGTTACGCAATACGGCCGAACACTTCGGCCTGGTAGCCAAGACCCTGCACTGGCTGACGCTGATCCTGCTGATCGCGGCGTTCACGCTCGCGATCAGCATGGTCAACATGCCGCTCAGCCCGCGCAAGCTCGAGTTCTACTCCTGGCACAAATGGGTGGGCGTGACGATCTTCCTGGTCGTGCTGTTGCGGCTGGCCTGGCGTCTCGCCAACCCGGTGCCGCCGCAACCCGCCGCGTCGCCGCTGTGGCAACGGCGCCTCGCCGCTTTGTCGCATGCCGCGCTCTACACGATCCTCATCGTCATGCCGATCACCGGCTGGATCATGAGTTCGGCGCTCAACCTGCCGGTGGTGTATCTCGGCCTCATCCACATCCCGAGTCCATTCGGCGTCGACCGGGCGCTCGGCGAAACGATGAAGGTCGTTCACTTGTCCCTGGCGGTGGCTCTGCTGGTGCTGGTTGCCATCCATGCGCTGGCGGCGCTGTACCATCATCTCGTCCTGCGCGACGATGTCCTGCGGCGCATGCTGCCATGGCCGGCCAGGGCCGGAACGAAATTCTGAAGGTGCACCTTCGATGAATAGAATGCGACGGCTTGTTCTGAGCTCAGCGATTGCGGCGGCGTTGGGATTAGTCCCAACGCTCGACCTCGCCTTGGCGAGCGATGCTCCGGCATGGACGGTCGATGCCGCCAAGAGCAGCATCGGATTCACCGGCAAGCAAATGGGCGTGCCGAGCAAGGGCCGGTTCAAGACCTTCACCGCGACGGTGAAATTCGATCCGGACAATCTGCAGGGCAGCGCCGTCGAAGTCGTGGTCGATGCGGCGAGTGCCGATGCCGGCAATGCCGATATCGACAAGGAACTCAAGCAGCCGAAATGGTTCGACGTCGCCCGCTTCCCGACAGTGCGCTTCGTCACGACGGCGTTCCGCGCGAAAGCCAAGGACAGCGCTGGCAAGGGCGAATACGAGGCGACCGCAAAGCTCACGATCCGCGATGTGACCGAAGAGGTCGTGCTGCCGTTCAAGCTGGAGATCAGCCCCGATCCCGCCGATGCCGGTCAACTCGTGGCGCGCGCCACCGGCGAACTGACGATCAGCCGGACGAAGTTCGGCGTCGGTCGCGATGAGTGGCGCGACACCAAGATCGTCGGCGACGAGGTCGGATTGCAGATCGAGGTGCTGGCGCGGCGCAAGAAGTAGCCGCGCCGCCCCAGATTCGACGGCGCACCGGTAGAGAGGGCGCGATCACACCGCCGGCGCGGGTGGCGGCAGCGGCGCATCGCGACGCGTCACCGCGACAGTCATCTCGCCGACCTTCTCGATCTTCGCATGCATCACGTCGCCGGCTTGCACCGGGCCGACGCCTTCCGGCGTCCCGGTCATGATGATGTCGCCGGGATAGA